>JBEAQW010000253.1:0-7822 GCA_041163725.1 Planctomycetota bacterium | reverse complement strand
CTTCGGATCGCCGACCGAGGTGCCACCGAACTTCTGGACGAACACGGCCATCGGGTTGCTTCCTTGCGAAATCCTCGCGGACTCCTGTCCGCTCGACGCCCCTGCGCCAAACCGCGCCCGCGTCACCGGCGCAGCGGGAAATCTAACCGCAACCGGGCGCGCGCGGAGGCTGGATTTCCCCGTGTGTCAGCCGATGGCCGTGGCCCGGTCGCGCTCGGCGCGCTCCGCGCGCTTGCGCGCGTTCTCGTCGAGGATCCGCTTGCGGAGCCGGATCGACGCAGGCGTGATCTCGACCAACTCGTCGTTCTCGATGTACTCGAGCGCCGCCTCGAGGGAGAAGTCGCGCGCTCCCTTGAGGACGACCGTCTGCTCCTTGCTCGACTCGCGGAAGTTCGTGAGCTGCTTGAGGCGGGTGATGTTGACGACGAGGTCGTTGTCGCGGTTGTGCTCGCCGATGATCTGCCCCGTATACACCTGCTCGCCGGGACGCACGCACATGATGCCGCGGTCGGCGAGGCCCTCGATGGCGTACGCGGTGACGCGCCCGCCCTCCATGGCGATCATGACCCCGTTCTTCCGCTTCGCGGTCGCGCCGCGCGAGGGCTTGTACGCGGAGAAGGTGTGGTGCATGACCGCCTCGCCACCCGACGCGTTGAGGATGCGGGTGCGCAGGCCGATCAGTCCGCGCGCGGGGATCTCGGCCTCGACATGCATCCGTCCCGCCCGCTCCTCCATCTTGAGGATCTCGGCGCCGCGCGAGCCGAGCAGTTCGAGCGAACCACCCAGTCCTTCCGAGCCCACATCGAGCGTCAGCCGCTCGAACGGTTCGCAGCGCACGCCGTCGATCTCGCGTTCGATGACCTCGGGCTTGCCGACGGTCAGCTCGTACCCCTCGCGCCGCATGTTCTCGAGGAGAACGCCGAGGTGGAGCAGTCCGCGCCCGGACACCTGGAACTCGTCCGCCGTGTCGCCTGGTCCAACCCGCAGCGCCACGTTCGTCTCGAGCTCGCGCTCGAGACGCTCGGCGATCTGCCGGCTGGTCACATACTTCCCCTCCTTGCCGCCGAACGGACCATCGTTGATCCGGAACACCATGTGCAGCGTGGGTTCATCGACCTTCACGCGCTTCATCGGGTTCGGCGCATCGACATCGCAGATCGTGTCGCCGATGTCGATCTTTCCGAGGCCCTCGACCGCGCACAGATCGCCGGCGTGGATCTCCGCCGCCTCTGCACGCGCCAGTCCCTCGAACCGGTGCACCTTCAGGACGCGGGCCTTGCGGACGCTTCCGTCGGCGCAGCAGATGGAGACCTGGTGCCCGGGGCGGAGGATGCCCGCGTACACCCGGCCGATCGCGATGCGCCCCACGTAGTCGCTCCACGCCAGGTTCGTCACCAGCATCTGAAGCGGTGCGGTCTCGTCACCCGTCGGAGGTGGGACTCGGACCACGATCTCCTGGAAGAGTTCGTCCACGCCGCGGTCGCGCGTTTCTAGCGCCCGAGACGCCCATCCATCGCGCCCGGATGCATAGATGATCGGGAAGTCGAGCGCGTGGTCGTCCGCGCCGAGGTCGATCAGCAGGTCGAAGATCTCGTTCACGACGCCCTGGATGCGTGCCTCCGGGCGATCGCACTTGTTGATCACCACGATCGGCTTGAGGCCGATCTCGAGCGCCTTCTGGAGAACGAATCGCGTCTGCGGCATGGGCCCCTCGAGGGCGTCCACGAGCAGAAGACAGCCGTCGGCCATTCGCAGCACGCGCTCGACCTCGCCGCCGAAGTCGGCGTGCCCCGGCGTGTCGAGGATGTTCACGCGGAAGACCTCGCCCCGGTGCGGACCCTCGCGGACCGTATAGGTCACCGCGCAGTTCTTCGCGAGGATCGTGATGCCACGCTCGCGCTCGAGCGGGTTCGAGTCCATGACGCACTCGCCGCTTCCGTCGAATTCGACGACTCCGGACTGCGCCAGCATGGCGTCGACGAGGGTGGTCTTGCCGTGGTCGACGTGGGCGATGATGGCGATGTTGCGAAGCTTGGGATCGGCCATGGTGAAAAATCGGGAAAGACGACGAGTGTAGCACGGTCGGCGCTTCCCGATGTCCCGAGAGGCTCAGATCCCGTAGAGCGGCCGAAGCTTCCCCTCGAGATGGCGCATCAGCGGTTCGGCCGAAAGCGGCTTGCCAGTCACGCGCTCGACGAGCTCGGACGGCGAATAGCGCCTGCCGTGGGCGTGGATGTTCCGGTTCAGCCACTCGCGAAGCGGCGTGAAGTCGCCTCTCGTGAAGCCCTCCGCGAGTCCCGGCATCTCCACAAGGGCCGACTCGAAGAACTGCGATGCGTAGAGGTTTCCGAGCGTATAGGTCGGGAAATAGCCCATCGCGCCCATCGACCAGTGGATGTCCTGCAGGCATCCCCTGCGGTCGTCGGGAACATCGAGCCCGAGCAGTTCCTTGTAGAGCTTGTTCCAGACCGAAGGGATGCCGGCCACCTCGAGGGAGCCCCCGACCACCGCCCGCTCGATCTCGAATCGCACCATGACATGCAGGTTGTAGGTCGCCTCGTCCGCCTCGACGCGGATGAATCCGGGCTCGACCACATTCGCGGCACCGTACAGGCCGTCGAGATCGAAGCGCGATGCTTCCGGACCGAGCAGATCCGGGAGCTTCGGCGCAAGCCAGCTCCAGAACGCGCGGCTCCGTCCGACCTGGTTCTCCCACATGCGGCTCTGGCTCTCATGGATTCCAAGCGACACGCTCTCACCGAGCGGCGTTCCGATGCGCCCGAAATCAAGCCCTTGCTCGTAGATCGCATGGCCGGACTCGTGCATCGTCGATCCGAGTGCGTCGTTCACGCACCGCTCGTTGTAGCGAGTCGTCATGCGCACATCGTTGCAGTGCGTGCCGCCGCAGAAGGGATGCGTCGAGCGATCGAGCCGACCCCGGTTGAAATCGAACCCGATCGCTTCGGCCACGAATCGGGACAGGGCCTCCTGACGATCGATCGAGACGGCGAAGTCGTTGAAGCCATCGGCCGGTCGCCTCGGCGCGGACTGGATGTCCGCGATCAGCTTCTGAAGCCGCGGGCGGAGCGGGTCGAACACGCTCGCGACATATGCCGCGGTGCAGCCCGGCTCGTAGAGATCCGCGAGCGCGTCCCAGCGCTCCCCACCTTGCGCGTAGCCATAGCAATCCGCCTGGGCGCGAAGCAGACCGACGAGCTTCTCAAGCCAGGGTGCGAAGCGTGCGAAGTCGCTTCTTCCACGCGCCTCGGCCCATTCGTGCTTCGCGATGCTCGAGACCTTGGCCATCTCCTCGACGAGGCTCGAGGGGAGCTTCGTCGCCTTGCCGTAGTCCCTCCGCGCTTCGCGGACCATCGCCGCGACGGCGGGGTCGGACATTGCATCCCTGTCGCTCTCGACCGCGGCGATCAGATCGCCGCGCCTCGACGAAGAGGTCCGCTCGTGGACCATCCGCGCGAGCAGCGCCTGCTGCCGGGCACGCCACTCGAGGCCACCGCTCGGCATCTGGGTCTCCTGATCCCAGTCGAGGAGAGCGTTCGAGGTCGCGAGCAGCGCCGCCTCCTGCATGTCCTCAACGAGCTGATCGAGTGCGGTGGCGGTGCTGGCGGTCATGGGTGTTCTCCGGGATGGGTTGGATGGAGGAGTGTACGGAGAACCGAAAGACACCGCGCCCCCTTTCGGAGGCGCGGTGATTCGAACCTGCGTGTTCGTCCGCTGCGTTCGGCAGCGGAACCTGCATTACTTCGCGGCGCCCGTGACCTTCGGCTCAGGGCTCACCGGCTTGAGGATCTCGATGAGCTTGGCCTTGTCGCCCGTCGTGCGGTTCATCGCATGATCGAGCGCGGTCCAGCCCTTCGAGTCGGTCGCGGCCGGATCGGCCTTCGCATCGAGGAGCATCTGCACCTTCTCCGCGGAGCCGCTCGCTGCAGCGAGGTGGAGCGCCGTCTGACCTGCCTTGTTGGTTGCCTTGATGTCGGCACCCGCCACGAGGAGGATCTTCAGGCTCTCGGCCTTGCCGGTGCGCGCGCCGCGGAGGAGCGGCGTATCGCCGGTCTGCTTGTCCGCGGCAGCGACATCGGCGCCGCTCTTGACGAGCAGGTCGACGGTCTGCGGCTGGCCGAGGCCTGCGGCCCAGATCAGCGGCGTCCAGCCGTTGTCATCGGTCGCCTTCACATCGGCCTTCTGCGTCAGGAGGAACGCGACCATCTCGGGCTTGCCGAAGCCTGCCGCCCAGAGAAGCGGGGTCGAGTTGATCTGGTCGCGTGCGTTGACCTGCGCGCCCTTCTCGATGAGGAACTTGATCGTCTCGAGCTCGGTCTCGACCGCGCCCCAGAGCGGAGTCCTGCCCTGACGATCCTTGATGTTCGGATCAGCCTTGGCGGCGACGAGCGCCTCCATCGCGGGTCGGTTGCCGCTCTTCGCAGCCCAGTGGAGCGCGGTGCGCTGGCCAGCGCGATCACGCTCGTTGACATCGACACCCGAGGCGATGAGGGCGCTGATCTTGGCCATGTCGCCCGCGCGAACCGCATTGATGAGGTCCGTGGTGCCGGGGCCGGGCGTGTTGACCGGGGCAGTCGGGGCATTCGGCGAGTTCGCCACGATGGCGCGCTTCACCAGCAGCGTCATGCTCTGGGCCTTCGGATTGTCGGTGCGGATCATCACCTTCGGCTGGCGACCAGCCTGTTCCCACATCGACCAGTCGATCGTGAGGACATGCTTGGTCTTCGCATCCATGGGCGGATCCTTCACGATCGGAGGGGCGATCTCGGTGACCTTGAAGGCGACACCGTCGGTCGACTCGAGCACGACCTCGGAGGGCTTCGCGCCCGGCGCGGACACATCGGTCGGCGACTCGATGATGTCCGGAGTCATCAGCACATACGCGACGACATCGCCCTGCACACGGAGCACGACGGGAGCGTGGTTCTCGATCTGGAACGTGACGTTCTTGCTGAGCTTGATGCCCTGCTTCGAGCCGGGACGAAGGGTGATCTCGCAGTCGGCGGACGCACCGGGTGCGATCGGCTCCTTCGGCCACACGGGAGTCGTGCAGCCGCAGCCCGGGATCGCCTTGGTGATCCGGATCGGCTGGTCGGTCACGTTCTTGATCTTGACCGTGACCGTCTTCGCGACATCGGCGATCATCTCGCCCATGTCGGCGATGGGCGGATCGAAAGCGATCGCAGGCGGCTCGTTCGGGTCGTAGGTGGGTGCCTGAGCCGGAGCCTTCTGCGACTCGGGTCGCTTGGACGAGATGAGGTCGCGGACCTCCTGCGTCTTGTCCACGGCTCGAGGCGTGGTCGACTCCTGACCCGTGCCACCGCCCTTGGGCGGATTCTGCGCAGTCGCGCTCGCCGAAAGCCAGGCGGCGACGAGGAGTGAGGCGCATGTACCAAGGCAGAACAAACTGTCGCGTCGCATATCGATGTCCTTTGCTAGGCTCACGGAGCCGACCGCTCCGCGCTGACGAAATCGCCGCCCGGGCGAGCGGCGAATGCACTGTATCGGACGAGATACCGAGATGGGATGATCTCCGTTGAGGTAATCCGAATCGAATGCGCAACTTCCGACCGATCGGCAGTTGGGTCAGATACACTGTCCGCCCCGGAAGTACCACGATGAGCACCGCCGAACTCGCAGACCACCTTCAGCGTCCAGCCCTCCGCCGCGTCCACCCCGTGCCGCTTCAGCGGGACAACAATCTTTTTCTCGGACTGCAGGATCCCTGCATGCTCAGTCCGCAGATGATGGTGGTACCTCCTCAGGCGTTCCAGGTGATGCAGTTCTTCAACGGGGAACGATCGATCGATGAGATCGCGTCGACGCTGAAGTTGCAGGACAACGGCCCCCTGCTTGAGCTGGTGCGCAAGCTGGACGAGTTCGGACTCCTCTGGGGCCCCACCTGCGAGGCGCTCGAGGACAAGAAGAAGGCCGAACTCCAGGGCGCGGGTGCATTCGCGGCCGCTGCCACCAGGAGTCTCGGCGACGATCCGGCGGCCATCAAGGCGCAGCTCGAGAAGTGGCTCGACGAGGCCGACGACGCGGAAATCGAAGAACCCATCGCAGGAATCATCGCGTGCCATCTGGACTTTCCACGCGGCCATCCGGTCTACGCGGCGAGCTACCGCACGCTTGCGAAGGGCCCGAAGCCGGACCGTGTCGTCATCCTCGGCACCAATCACTTCGGCCTCGGCGACGGCGTCGTGCTTTCCGATCTCGGATTCGAATCCCCGCTCGGACGCGTGCCGGTCGACGCCGCCGTCGTCGAGCGCGTGCGCTCGATCGCGGGACGGAAGTTGTTCGTCGACATCCTCGACCACGTTCCCGAGCACTCGGTTCAGCTGCACCTTCCCTGGATCCAGCACCTCTTCGGTTCTGTACCGACCGTGGCCGCGCTGATTCCCGACCCGATCGCCGGACTGCTCGCCGACGACGGTGAGCGCATGGGCGTCGATGAGTTCGTCGGCGTGCTCGGCTCCGTGCTCGGTGATCTCGGCGGCAACACGCTGTTCGTCGCCAGCGCGGATCTCTCGCATGCCGGTCCCGCGTTCGGCGAACCCGCCGCGGTCAACGACCAGCGCCGCAGCGAGGTCGAGCTCCATGATCGGGCGATGCTGCGCGAGTTCATCGCGGGGCCCGATCGGCTGATCGCCCAGATGCGGGAACTCAAGAACCCCACCCGCTGGTGCTCGATCGGCTGCATGACCGCTGCCGCGCGGCTGGCGAAGCCCTCCGCCATCGAGTTGATCGACTATCGCCAGGCTGTCGACGAGCAGGGCAACGCGCTCGTCTCGAGTGCGTCCATGGCCCTTCTCGCGTGAGGCCGGCCTCGGCCTGAATCGATCGAGAGACCCACATGATCGCAGTGGTCCAGCGCTGCCTACGAGGCGAGGTTCGTGTCGGCGGCGAGTCGGTGGGATGTCTTCCACCCGAAGGCGGTCTCGTGGTTCTTGTCGGAGTCGAAACCGGCGACGCGGAGCAACAGGCCGACCGCCTCGCGGAGAAGCTGCTCAAGCTCCGCATCTTCGAGGACGACGCCGGAAAGATGAACCTCTCCGTGCAGGACACGGCGCGCGGTCTCCTCGTCGTCAGTCAGTTCACGCTTGCGGGTGACTGCTCGGGCGGGAACCGGCCGAGCTTCACCCGCGCCGCTCGTCCCGAGTCCGCTGAACCGCTGTTCGAACGCGTCGTCGCGCGTCTTCGCGCGAGCGGACTACCGGTCGAGACCGGTCGGTTCCGCACGGAGATGAAGGTCGATCTCGTCAACGACGGCCCGGTCACGCTCATCCTTCGCGTCGAATGAAGGACTCGAGCGTCCTCACGAGCGCGTACGGCCAGGCACGTCGCGGCCGAGCAGACCGAGGACCTGCTTGAGATCCTCCCACACCTGCCGCCTGGTTTCGGGCGTGTAGTTGCGGAGCAGGTACGCCGGATGGAAGGTCGGCATGACGGGCACCGTGAACGGCGACCCGGCCGCGTTCCCGAGTTGCACCGGTGCGGGTACGCCGCGCAGACGCGTGATTCCGAGCTCCGATGCCAGCAGGAGCTTCGACGCGGGACCGCCGAGCGTCACGATCGCCTTCGGTCGGATGATCGCGAGCTGTGCGAGGAGATACGGGCCGCATGCATCGATCTCGTGCGCGAGCGGTGTGCGGTTCGCCGGCGGTCGGCTCTTCAGGACATTCGCGATGTAGACATCCTCGCGCCGCAATCCCATCGCGGCGATCATCTCATCGAGCTTCTCACCAGCGCGGCCCACGAAGGGGCGGCCGAGCTGATCCTCGTTTTCGCCCGGTGCCTCGCC
>JBEAQW010000252.1:0-10053 GCA_041163725.1 Planctomycetota bacterium | reverse complement strand
CAGTCCGATCAGAGGCCTTCGGTCCGGTGCGGAGACACCGCGCCGAAGCGGCGCTCGCGGGCGCCGAAATCCGCGATCGCGCGATGGAGGTCGTCGACGCCGAAGTCCGGCCACAGGACCTCGGTCACATGCAGTTCTGCGTAGGAGATCTGCCAGAGCAGGTAGTTCGAGATGCGCATCTCGCCTGCGGTGCGGATGAGGAGATCCGGATCTGCGATCCCGGCGGTGTACAGGCGCGACGCGAGGGCGTCTTCGTCGATCGAATCGACCGTCCGAAGGCCGTCGCGGACCTCCGCGGCGAGGGCGCGCGCGGCGTCGGCGATCTCTGTCCGAGAACCGTAATTCAAGGCCAGGCAGAGGGTAAGGCCGGTCGCCTGCGCGGTGGCGCGCTCGGTCTCGTCGAGTTCGGCGAGCACTTCGGCGGGCAGCCCGTCGCGGCGGCCGATCCGGCGGAAGCGGATGTTCTCGCGGAGCATCGTGGCGCGCTCGATCCGCAGGAACTCGCAGCAGAGGAGCATGAGCGCCTCGACCTCGTCGGCGGGGCGCTTCCAGTTCTCGCTCGAGAACGAGTAGAGGGTGAGGGCGTCGAGGCCAAGTCGGGCGCACTCGGTGACGATCGTCCGGACCGTTCCCACGCCCTCGCGGTGCCCGGCGGCCCGCGGGAGGCCACGCGCCTGCGCCCATCGGCCGTTCCCATCCATGATGACCGCCACATGGCGCGGCCAGCGCTCGCGGGCGACGCCGCGCAGGGGGGAGGACTCCGGGAGGTCTGGGGCTCGGTCGGCCATCGCGGTCTCGGTCGAAGCCATCATGCCATCGCCGCGAACCGCTCGGACGACTCGAAGGTCTGGCTTCGCGCGGGGCCGACGCTGACGAGTTCGACGGGGATTCCGACGAAGCGCTCGACGAACGCGAGGTAGTTCTGCGCCTCGCGCGGCAGCTCGTCGCGGTCGGTGCAGTCGGTGAGTTCGCGCTGCCAGCCCGGAAGCGTCTCGTAGACGGGCGTGAAGCCGTGCATGCGCTCCGCGTCGGGAATGAAGCGCTCCGTGACGGTGCCGTCGGCGCGGCGGTAGCCGACGCAGACCTTCAACTCGTCGAAGCCGGACAGGACATCGAGCAGCGTGCACGCGATCGCATCGGCGCCGCAGACCATGACGGAGTACTTCACGGCGACGAGGTCGAGCCAGCCGCATCGGCGCGGGCGACCGGTGGTGGTGCCGAACTCGCGGCCGCGCGTGCGGATGCGGTCGCCCGTCTCGTCGAGCAGTTCGGTCACGAACGGTCCGCCGCCGACGCGGGTCGAGTAGGCCTTCATGATGCCGTACACCTTGCCGACCGCGCGGCCGGGCACGCCGGAACCGGCGGGTATGCCGAGCGTCGAGCAGTTCGAGCTCGTCACATAGGGGAAGGTGCCATGGTCGATGTCGAGGAGGCAGGCGTTCGCACCCTCGAAGAGCACGCTGCGTCCCGCCGCGATCTCATCGTGGAGGAGGTACACCGTGTCGGTGACATGGGGGCGGAGGCGCTCGCCTGCGGCGGCGAAGCGGTCGGCGAGCTCCTGCGGGACGAGCGGCGCGACATTCGCGCCGAGCGCCTCGAGTTCCGCCATGCGGAGGCCGCAGATCGTCTCGAGCTTCCGCAGGAGGAGTGCGTGATCGAGGAGGTCCGACATGCGCAGCGCCGTCGAGCGCCGCACCTTGTCGCTGTAGGCGGGGCCGATGCCGCGGCGTGTCGTGCCGATCTGCCCGGCGCCGATCTTGCCGGACTTGCGCTCCAGCAGCTCCTCGAGCGCCGCGTCCTGGTCCTTGTGGTAGGGCATCACGACATGCGCGCGGTCGGAGATGCGCAGGTTGGAGCCGATCTCGACGCCGCGGCGCCGGAGTCCATCGACCTCCTCGAGCAGCTTCTCCGGATCGACGACAACGCCGTTCCCGATGATGTTGACCTTGCCGGGGCTCAGGATGCCCGAGGGAATGAGATGGAGCGCGTACCGCTCGGTGCCCACCTGGACCGTGTGCCCTGCGTTCGCTCCGCCGTTGTAGCGCACGATGCAGTCGTAGCGGCTCGTCAGGAGGTCGACGATCTTGCCCTTGCCCTCGTCGCCCCACTGCAGGCCGACGACGGCCGCGTGGACGGGGCGGGGGTTCCGCGGGTTGTTCGGGTGCTGTTGCAAGCGCGCAGTCTAGCGCGCCGGGCCCCGTGCTTGGAGCGGATCGCGCCGTCAGGCGGCGGGCTTCTGCTGCTGCGACGGGGTCTGGGTCGACGCCTGCGCGGCGGGCGGTGTTCCCGCGCCGGGGCGCGAGGCGGGAATCCGAATGTTCGAACCGCAGCCGCGGCAGCGAACGAGCTTGCCACGCGCGCTCGAGGGAACGGCGAGCACGCGCTGACAGCCGAGGTTCGGGCACATGATCCGGATCACTTCATCGCCTGGCATCGGACGCCTCCAAGTAGTCGCAGCCCGTGGATCCGCTGGGACCCCGGAACATGCCGACATCGGGGGATCGGCATGCGGGTGGCCCGTCTTGAGCGGAGTTCCCGGGACTTTCGATCTCGGGCGAGGTTTCGGGACTCCCTATGCTGCGCCCGTGGCAGGCATGCGCATCCATGGTCCGAACGAGGCGGTCTCCATCGGGAGCATTCTCCCCGAGGGGGCGTTCGCCGCGCGCGGGCTCTACCTGCATGTCCCGTTCTGCTTCCACAAGTGCCACTACTGCGACTTCTACTCGTTCGTCGACCGCGAGGGGCGGACGGGCGAGTACCTCGCGATGGTGCGGCGCGACCTCGGGTGGATGCGCGCGCGCATGACGGGCGAACTCGACACCGTGTTCGTCGGAGGAGGCACGCCGACGCTGCTCTCGGAGGAAGAACTGCGCGAACTCTGCGACGCGATCCGCGCGCTGCCGCTCGCGCGCGGGTTCGAGTGGACCGTCGAGGCGAACCCCGAGACCATCGACCGGGCGAAGGCGCGCGTGCTCGTCGAGGCGGGTGTGAACCGCGTCTCGATCGGTGCGCAGAGCTTCGACCCGCGGCACCTGAAGACGCTCGAGCGATGGCACGATCCCGCGAATGTCGCGCGCGCGGCGGATGTGCTGCGCGATGCGGGCATCGCGAACATCAACCTCGACCTGATCTTCGGGATTCCCGGCCAGTCGCTCGCGGAATGGCAGAGCGACCTCGCGCGCGCGCTTGCGATCGCGCCCGATCATCTGTCGTGCTACGGGCTCACCTACGAGCCGAACACGGCGATGACGAAGAGGCTCGAGCTCGGCCAGTTCGAGCCGTGCGACGATGCGCTCGAGGCGGAGATGTACGAGGCGACGCGCACGACCCTCGGCGTGGCGGGCTTCACGCAGTACGAGGTGTCGAACTACGCGCGCAGCGGGCGCGCGTGCCGGCACAACCTCGTCTACTGGCGCAACGAGCCGTGGTGGGCGATCGGACCGAGCGCGAGCGGGTACATCGGGGGGCACCGCTACAAGGTGGTGCCGCGGCTCGGCGACTGGCTCGCGCGGAGCGAAAGCGATGCGGCTCCCGTCGTCGACCACGAGGCGCCCGATGAACGACGGAACACGAGCGAGGCGCTGATGCTCGGCCTTCGGCTCTCGGAGGGAATCGATGCGTCGCTCGAACGGCGCGCGGTCGAACTCGAGCCTGCGCGCGCCGGCGTCATCGCGCAGGCGATCGGGGAGGGCCTGCTCGAGCGCGCGGGTGACCGCCTGAGATTCACGCCACGCGGCATGATGCTCGCGAACGGAACGCTCGAGCGGTTGATCTAGCGTTGCCTGTGATGGCGCGCCGCGCGGCGGTCGGGCTCAGCCGCCGAAGAACTTCTTCACGCCGTGCACCGTGACGGCGCGACCCATGGCCGCGATCGACTCGGTGAGCGGGATCTCCTTCGGGCAGACCTTCACGCAGTTCTGCGCGTTGCCGCAGTCGTTCACGCCGCCCTTCGCCATGAGCACATCGAGGCGGTCCTTCGCGAGGGTCGCGCCGGTCGGGTGCATGTTGAAGAGACGCGCCTGGCTGATGGCGTGCGCGCCGATGAACTCGGAGTCCCACTTGTCCGCGTCCTGCTCGAGGTTGAACTGCGGGCACGCCTCGAGGCAGCAGGCGCAGGTCATGCAGGTCGAGAGGGCGTAGCGCGTCTCCTGGTTCGCGGGCGTGTCCTTCGGGCCGGCGCCGAGGTTGTAGGTGCCGTCGACCGGCACCCACGCCTTGACGCGCTCGAGGTTGTGGAAGGCGCGCTGGCGATCGACCGCGAGGTCGCGCACGACGGGGAACTTCGACAGCGGCTCAAGCGTGATCGTGCCGCTCTCGTCCGCAACCTTGTCGACGAGCGCGGAGCACGAAGGGCGCGCCTTGCCGTTGATGAGCATCGCGCACGAGCCGCACACTTCCTCGAGGCAGCCCGCGTCGTAGCAGACGGGCGCGGTGGCCTTGCCGTCGGCGGTGCGTCCCATGAGCGCGATCTGCTGCAGGCAGGAGATCACATTCGCACCGGGCTCCGCATCGACGAGGAACTCCTCCCAGCGCGCGGGTTCACCCGGCCGGTCCTGCCGCTTGATGCGGAAGCGGACGGTGCGCGTCGAGGAGGAGGACTTCGGCGTGTGTACGGTATCGGCGACCATGGCGTTCTCGGAAGCAGCGATGATAGTGGCTCTGCGCCATGCCGTCATTCGCGCCCGAGCGCGTCGCGGACGCGAACCGGGCCGCTTTCGGAGCCGTTTGCCACCGACAGTTAGGATGCGGCCGCCAAAGCGCCGATAGAACCCGACCCTCGTCTCCAGCCATGCCTGCCGCAAGGGACATCATCCGCCTCGTCCGCCCGGGCGACTGGACCAAGAACAGCTTCGTGCTTCTTGCGTTCGTGTTCTGGGCTGCGAACGCGGTGAGGACGCAGGAGTCGGCGGTCGTCGAAGGCAAGGCGGGGGCCGCCATGCTCGCGTTCGCGGCGTTCTGCCTGGTGGCGAGCGGCTTCTACTGCCTCAACGATGCGATCGACGCCGAGAAGGACCGCCGGCACCCGGTGAAGGCGAGGCGACCCGTCGCCTCGGGCGCGGTGCCGGTCGGCGCGGCGGTCGGGCTCGGTGTGCTGCTCATCGGCGCGGCGCTCGCGGTGTCGTCGGCCGTCGATCGCGGACTCGTCTGGTCGGTCGCGCTCTACGGACTGCTGCAGGTCGGCTACAACCTTGGGCTCAAGCGCGTGGCCTTCGTCGATGTCCTCACGATCGCGACCGGTTTCGCGCTGAGGGCGGCCGCGGGCGCGGTGGCGATCGATGTGCGCATCAGCGTGTGGCTCGTGCTGTGCGTCTTCTTCCTCTGCCTCTACCTCGGGTTCATCAAGCGCATGTGCGATCTGGTCGCGGCCGAGCGCGCGGGCAGCGACTGGCGGCCGTCGGCGTCGTACCGCGGTCGCGAGGAACTGCAGTGGCTGCTCGGCGTGTCGGCGGTGATGACGACCCTCATGTACCTCTTCTACGCGCTCTCCGAGCACGCGCAGGCGATCTTCGGCTCGCGTGCGACCGGGCTCGCGCTGCTCACGCCGCTCGTCCTCGCTGCGATCCACCGGTTCTGGCGCCGGGCGAACGAAGGTAGCTCCGACAGCCCTCTCGATGCGCTGCGCAGCGACCGGGTGGTGCTCGCGTCGATCCTGCTGTTCATCGTGCTGCTCGGCGTGATCCTGTTCGCGCCGCAGGCGACGGCTGCGCTCGACGCGGTGTTCCTCAAGCAGCAGGTGAATGCGTGAGCGGCGACCGCGTGCCCGGCGATGCCCGCGGAATTCGCACCGCGGCGCTCGGCGCAGCAGCGGTGCATGCGATCGTGGCGGGCGCGGCGATCCTCGCGGGCATCGAGGGAACCAGCGAGTGGTTCGACCAGAAGGACTACCACCTTCCCGTGATCGAGCGGTTCGCGGCGGAGTTGCCTGCACCGGTGCTGAGCGACTACCGGTCGGCGACCACGCCTCTCTATCACCTCCTGATGGCCGTGTTCGAGCGCGTGGGTGCGGGTGGGCTGGTGCTGCATGCGGTGAACCTCGCGTTCGGCATCGCGCTCGTCGCCGTGTTCACCCGCTTCGTCGCGCGTCGGACGGGTGTGCTGCCGGCTCTCGCGGCGGGTTGCATGCTCGGACTCTCGCCCTATGTGCTGAGTTCGTCGGTCTGGCTGACGACCGACAACCTCGCGTCGCTGCTGCTCGTGCTTGCCTTCGCCTCGAGCGCGGGTATCGCATGCGGCTGTGCGCGGATGCCCGTGCGCTGCGGCGCGTGGGCGGCGCTCTGGTCGCTGCTTGCGGCGGGGGTGCGCCAGATCATGCTCTACACGGCGGCCTTTCCGGCGGCTGCCGTCGTTGCGCGCGCGTGCGCCGAGCGGCGTCTGCCTGCGATCGGTTCGATCGCCGCCGCGTCGCTCGCGATCGTGCCGTCGGCGGCGCTCGTCGCCGCGTTCGTCGTCGCGTGGGGCGGGCTGGTTCCGCCGTCGTTCCGCGAGTATCACGGCGGTGGCGCGAATCCCGCGACCGCGCCGTATGTGCTCGCGCTCGTCGCCATCTGGGGAAGCGCGGCGTTCTGCGCGGTTCCGGGCTTCGTGCGCGGGCTGTTCGCGCCGCGTGCGCTGATCGCCGCGGGCCTCGCTCTCGTCGCCGCGTGCGCCGTCCCGACGAACTATGTCGTGCATGTCCGCTTCGGTGGCGTGCTCTGGTCGGTCGCTGCGCGGCTTCCCGCGCCGTTCGAGCGGTCGCTGCTGATCGTGCCGCTCGCAGCGGTGGGCGCGGCGGCGATCGTGTCGTATCTCTCGGTCTGGTCGCGCTCGGACGACCGCGCGGGTCGGGGCGTCGGCGCGTTCGCGCTGCTCGCCCTGTTCGGGATGACGCTCGCGCAGACGGCGAACTCGCAGTGCTTCGAGCGCTACATGCAGCCGCTCGTGGTCGTCTTCTGCACCATTGCGGCCGCGGCCATCGCGGGTCGGAACGCGCGGGCGTGGCCATTCGCCGTGGCCGCGGCGGTCGCGCACGGCCTGAGCGCGTTCAATGTGTTCCGACTCGGCGGATGAGCGGCCTTCGCCGTGGGCGGAGGTCCGGCGGAACCGGTCCTAGCCGCCCACCTTGCCGTAGGTGCGCGCGCGCGGCTGCACGAGCGGCAGGTCGAAGTCCTCGAACGAGATGATGGGGCGCGACGATTCGGCGCTGTACTTCGCGACGGTCGTCTTGCGGAAGTTCGCATCGTCGCGCTGCGGGTAGTCGGTGCGGTAGTGGCTACCGCGCGACTCCTTGCGCTCGAGTCCACCCTCGATCATCGCCTCGGCGAGGATGAGCATGTCCTGCGTCGCGCGCGCGAACGAGAGGTTCTGGTTCGTCCAGAGCCCGGTGTCCGAGAGCGACATGCGCTTGAAGCGGTCGCGGAGCTCCGCGAGCTTCGTACGCGCCTTCATGAGACGCGCCGCGTCCTTGACGACGGTGCTGGCCGCGGTCATCTCGTCGCCCATCTCCTTCGCGATCTGGTACGGATTCTCCGAACCACGCGAATCGATGAGCCGCTGCTGGCGGTCCGCCTCGAGCTTCTCGCCGTTGGCGAAGATCGCACCATCGGCATCGGCCGCGCCGCTCTTGCGGTCGCGCACGTAGGTCGCGACGCCGGCACCGCAGAACAGACCGTCGAAGATGCAGGAGAGCAGGGCGTTCGCACCGAGGCGGTTCGCGCCGTGGTACTGGTAGTTCGCCTCGCCGAAGGCGTAGAGGCCCTCGATGTTCGTGGTCATGGAGTTCGGCGCGCCGTACACCATGCCCTTGCCGTCGGTCTTCGCGGTGTAGGTCGTCCAGAGGCCGCCCATCGAGTAGGGGACGCCGGGGAAGATCTTCATCGGGAGCTCCGCCGGATCGTCGCCGACGAACTTGCGGTAGATCTCGATGATGCCGCCGAGCTTCCGCTCCAGGTACTCGCGCCCGAGGTGCGTCAGGTCGAGGTACACCATGTTGCCGCCGCCGACGCCGAGGCCGTCCTTCACGCAGATCTCGAAGATCTCGCGCGTCGCGATGTCGCGGGGGACGATGTTGCCGTACTTCGGATAGCGCTCCTCGAGGAAGTAGTAGCGCTCCGCGTCGGGGATCTGGCGCGGGTCGCGCGTGTCGCCCTTGCGGCGCGGCACCCACACGCGACCGCCTTCGCCGCGCGCCGACTCGCTCATCAGGCGGAGCTTGTCGGAGCCGGGGATCGAGGTCGGGTGCACCTGGATGAACTCGCCGTTGGCGTACCACGCGCCGAGCTGGTAGCAGCGGCTCGCCGCACCTCCGGTGCACATGACCGAGTTGGTGCTCTTCCCGAAGATGAGGCCGTTGCCGCCGGTCGCCATCACGACGGCGTCGGCGCGGAACGCGCGGATCGTCATCGTGCGGAGGTCCTGCGCGACGATGCCCTGGCAGACGCCGTTCGCGTCGAGGATCGGACGCAGGAACTCCCAGTGCTCGTACTTGGTGACCTTGCCCTCGCTCTCGAAGCGGCGGACCTGCTCGTCGAACGCGTAGATCAGCTGCTGGCCGGTGGTGGCGCCCGCGAAGTGGGTGCGCTTGTAGAGCGAGCCGCCGAAGAGGCGGAGGTCGCGCTGGCCCTCGAGCGTCCGGTTGAAGGGCACGCCCATGCGGTCGAGGAGGTCGATGATCTTCGGCGCCCAGTGCGCCATCTCGTACACGGGAGGCTGGTGCGCGAGGAAGTCGCCGCCGTAGATCGACTCGTCGAAGTGCTCGTACTCGGAGTAGCCCTGCTGCCGCGCGATCTCGTTGCAGGCGTTGATGCCGCCCTGCGCGCAGACGGAGTGCGAGCGCTTGACGGGCACGATCGAGAAGAGGTCGACGGAGACGCCGGCTTCTGCGATGCGGACCGCGGCCGAGAGGCCTGCGAGTCCTCCGCCGACGACGATCACGCGACGCTGGGTGTGGGCTGCCATGGTGGGTTCTGGTCCGCTTGTTTCGTGGGGTCGAGGGTCTGCTTCGGATTCGCGGGACGCCGCGGTCAGGATGCGTTGGATGCGGCGGTCGTGGTCGTCGCGACCTGGGCGCCGATCTCGCGCTCGATCTCCTGGGCCTTGGCCGGATCGAGGGTCGCGAAGCCGACGACGGCGGTGAGGCCGGCTGCCGCGAGCGCAGCACCGATGCCGGCGCACACGACGCCCCAGCGCTGCTGCGCCTGCTTGCTGATCGTGAGGCCCCAGGTGATGGCGGCCGTCCAGAGTCCGTTCGCGAAGTGATAGACGAGCGCCAGCACGCACACCGCGTAGAACACGGCGTTGAAGTACGGGAACACGCCGCCCTGCAGGTGCACCGCGGTGGTGCTCGCCGCGTGGTGCGCGTCGAAGCTCGGCATGAGCCCGCCGTAGGTCCAGCCCCAGCGGAGGCTCGTGATGTGCATGAAGAGGAAGAGCACGCCGAGGTAGCCGGTGATCCGCTGCAGCATGTAGCGGCGGTTCGCCTGGTAGCCGTAGCGCTCGGTGTTGGAGCGGCCGCTGCGGGCGAAGTAGACGCCGAGGATCGCGTGGTAGGCGATCGGCAGCCAGAGGACGAAGATCTCGATGAAGATCAGCGCGGGGAGGTTGTGGATGAAGTCGACCTCGTGCTGGAAGGTCGCCACGCCTGCGGCGCCGTCACCGAGGTGGGCGTACTTCGGCGCGTTGAGCACGCCGCCCCACACGATCGAGGAGTTCGTGGTCAGGTGAGGGAAGAGGAACACGCCGATCGGCACCACGCCGCTGAGCGAGTGGAGTCGCCGCAGCAGGTGGTAGTGGCGTTCGAGGAAGGGGGGCTGACTGGTCGCTTGAGCGGTGTGGGACACGACTTCTCTCCGAGTCGAGGTGAATCTCGGAGTATAGGGCGAATCGGCCTTGGGATGAGTCTGGTCCCCGCGCGTGCGGAACACTGCTCGATCCGCCGATCACGGCGCGCGCAGGCGCTCGCACCGTGCAATCGCAGGGCGACGGGAACATGCGGCGGCCTGCGCGCGCGGATTCCCGCGCACGAAGGGGCTGATGCACGAGAGTGGGATTGCACGAGGATGCACGCTCACGAGGATG
>JBEAQW010000251.1:0-5334 GCA_041163725.1 Planctomycetota bacterium | reverse complement strand
GACTGCGAACGACTGCGAACGACGATGAGTCCCACTCGCGTTCCACGCACCCTGATCCTCAGCGACCTGCACCTCGGCCGTCCCGATGCCGCGGGCCGCGCGGACGCATTCGAACCGCTGCTCGCCGACTTCGACCGCGTGATCGTGAACGGCGATGTGGCCGAACTCCACCACGCGGCGTTCCAGGCCGACGCGCGGCTCGAGCTCGACCGATTCTCGGAGATCTGCCACACGCGCGGGACGCGCCTCGATCTCCTCGCCGGCAACCACGACCCCTTCGTCAGCGAGCTGCGTGCGCTCACGCTCGCCGACGGTGCGATCTACATCACGCACGGCGACGCATTCCACCCCGCCGTCGCGCCCTGGTCGCCACGCGCTTCCGTGATGCGACGCGCCTTCGACCAGGCCATCGCCGGCTCGCCGGCCGACGCACCCGAGGACGAGGTTCGCTTCAATGCCGCACGCGAGGCTTCGCTCGCCGAATGGCGTGCGCTCGGCGACGGCGCGCATGTCTCGACGCTCGCGAGCATGGCGCTCCGGCCCGCGCGCATCGCCACCGTGCTGCGCTACTGGGCGTCGTTCCCGATGCTGAGCGCGGAATGGGCGGCGCGCTTCTCACCGCGCGCCGGAACGGTCATCGTCGGACACAGCCACCGCGCCTTCCACAGGAAGCTCCTCGGAAGACACATCGTCAACACGGGCGCCTACTCGTTCCCGGGCCGGCCCCATGCGGTCGTCGTCGAGGGCAGCACCGTGCGCATGCACGCGGTGATCCGCCGCGGACACATGTTCGCGCTCGCGCCCGATGCCCGCGCCGCGTGGCCGATCGCGTTTCACGACGCGGCCGCCGCCAGCGTGCGCGGCGATCAGCGCGAGGCCAGTACCTGCGTGATGAACGACGCCGCCGCCGCGAGCGCCGCGCGGTCGATCGAGGTTCGGTAGCCGAGCCGCTCGCAAAGCGCCGCCAACTGCTCGGTCGAGACATTGCCCGACGCGCCCGGCGCGTAGGGACATCCGCCGATCCCGCCCGCCGAACCGTCGAACCGACGGACGCCGAGCGAGAGCGCGCGCTCCGCGGATGCGAGCGCACGCCCGTGCGTGTCATGGAGGTGCAGCACGAGTTCATGCACGGGCCGCACCGACGCGCACGCGTCGATGACGCGCGCGATGCCGTCCGCATCGCCGACACCGATCGTGTCGCCGAGATCGAGTTCATCGACGCCTGCATCGACAAGGCGCACGCAGACCTCGCGCACCGTCTCGGGCGCGACGGCACCCGCGTACGGACAACCCGCGATGCAGCTGACGTAGCCGCGCACCGGAACACCCCCGGCGTGTGCGCGCGCGATGACGGGGCGGAAGCGCTCGATCGATTCCGCGATGGTGGCGTTGATGTTCCGCCGCGCGAACTCCTCGCTCGCCGCCGTGAACACCGACACCTTGCGTGCACCGCACGCGAGCGCACGCTCGAGTCCCTTCTCGTTGGGAACGAGCACGGAGAAGAGCGTTCCCGGATGCGCGGCGATCGCGCGCGGCAGCACTTCCTCGGCGTCGGCCAGCTGCGGCACCCACTTCGGGCTCACGAAGCTCGTCGCCTCGATCTCGCGGAATCCGGCGCGCGCGAGAAGCGCGATGAACTCGAGCTTCTCCGCGACCGGGACGATCCGCTTCTCGTTCTGCAGTCCATCGCGCGGACCGACCTCGCAGAGCTCGACGAATGCGGCGTCGCTCATTCGACCGGCTCCCCTGCTTCTCGATCCCCTGCTTCTCGCGCTTTCGCGTCCCGCTCCCTGCGCTCGCGCTCCATCTGCTCCCGATGCTCGCGCACGCCCGCGCGGTAGAGGAACACGCCCACGACGAGCGCCACCACGGTCATGACCACGCCGAGCGCGAGCAGCACGAACTCGGTGCCCTGGAACTCCAGCACCTCGCCCATCCCGTCGCCGCTCACGGCGCGCCTGCCTTCTCGTGCTCGCCGAGGAAGTCGAGCGCGCCGACGGTCGCCGAGGCCTGCTCGCCCTCGGCGTTCACGAGGACCTTCGTCCCCTCCGCGTACGAACTCGACGACACCATCGCGAACGCGACGGGCACCGCCCCGAGCATCGGCGCGATGCCGCTCGAGGTCACGATGCCGACCTGATCGCCGAGCGAAGTGCCCTCCGCGACGGCGAAGACCTGCGCCTCCGCGACAGGAAGCAGGTCATTCTCGATGCGGAGTCCGACGAGCCGCTGCTTCGGCTTCCCGAGGTGCTGCATGCGCGCGACCACTTCCTGCCCCGGATAGCAGCCCTTCGTGAACGAAACGCGCGACTCGAGCACGCCCGATTCGTGGGGAAGGTTCGTCGGGCCGAAGTCGATCCGGAAGTACGGCGTACCTGCCTCGATCCGCGCCGTGTTCGTCGCGAACCAGCCCGCCGGCCGCGCACCGAAGGTGACGAGCGATCTCCACAGACTCGCGGCCTGCGCCACCGGAACGCTGAGTTCGAAGCCGGGGACGCCGAGTTCGCGCGTCGTCCAGATGTCGGCGCGCGCGTCGCCGAGCGGAGCGGTCCATGCCTCGCACGCGGCATCGGCTGGCCGCGCGAGTCCGAGCGCCTTCAGCGCGGACTCCGCCTTCGGACCATGCAGCGACAGGCGGGCGTGCGTCTCCGCCCGCGGCGCGAGCACGATGTCCTCGCCGAAATGCATCTTCTCGAGGGCATCGCGCAGCGCGGCCACATCGTGGACGAGCGTGTCGACCAGCATCGCATCGGGCAGGCGCGCGATCACGAGGTCGGCGTCGATCCGTCCCTTGCGGTTCGTGAGGAACGCCCGCGCCACGGCACCGTCGGCAAGCTTCTTCACCTCCTGCGTGACCAGCCGGTTGACGAAGTCGGCGCGGTCGGCGCCACGGACCTCGAGCGTGCCCCGCTGCGGGCCGTCGACGATCGCCACGCCACCGCGGATCGCGGCGTACTCGAGCTCGACCTCCGCGTAGGCGGCCACCACCTCGCAGGTCGGCGCGCCCTCGGCGTCGGCGGGCCCGAAGGGCAGGTACTCGACCTCGACCTCGCGCCGCGTGACCACGGCGCCACGCGCCTGCTGCGCGCGGTCGGCGCGGCGGGCGGCGTCCTGTGCGGCGAACGCACGATGCTCCTCGCGAAGCGGAGAGTCGAACAGCATGGCGGTGATCCTATACCATCGCGCTTCCCCGCAAACGCGCACCCTTTCGAGGATCCACCCATGCTGAATGTCGACCTGTTCCGCCGCCTCTGCGAGACCCCCGGCATCCCCGGCCGCGAGGAACGCGTCCGCGCCCTGATCGCGAAGGAGACGAAGGGCCTGTTCGACGCGAGCACGACCGACGCGATGGGCTCGCTCATCTGCACCCGCAAGCCCACCCGCAAGTCGAAGGGGAAGCCCGTGCGCGTCATGCTCGCCGCGCACATGGACGAGATCGGCTTCTTCGTCCGCCATGTCGACGAGAACGGCATGATCTGGGTGAACCCGGCGGGCGGATTCGACACGCGCAACCTGTTCGCGTCGCGCGTGCTGGTCTGCACGCCGAACGGCGACTTCAAGGGCGTCATGAATCCGGGCGGGAAGCCGATCCACATCTCGAGCGAGGCCGAACGCACGAAGGTCCCCGGTGTCGAGGAGTTCTTCATCGACCTCGGCCGCGACGCGAAGGAGGTCCGCAAGCTCGTCGAGATCGGCGACTTCGTGGTGCTCGACCAGCCGTTCCTCGAGACGCCCAACAAGCTGGTCTCGAAGGCCGTCGACAACCGCCTCGCCTGCTACATCGGCATCGAGGCGTGCCGCCTGCTCGCCAAGCGCAAGGGTGGACACGCCTGCGAGGTCGTGTGCGCATTCACGACGCAGGAGGAGGTCGGCCTGCGCGGAGCGCAGACCGCCGCGTACTCGGTGAAGGCCGACATCGGCGTGGGCCTCGATGTCACGCTCGCGTGCGACACGCCGGGGGTGCCGGACTCGCAGCGCGTGACCAAGCAGGGACTCGGCGCGGGCATCCTCATCCAGGACAGCTCGATGATCGCCGACCACGAGCTCGTCGCCGATGTCGTCAAGGTCGCGAAGAAGCACCGCATCCCCTACCAGAAGTCGATCCTTCCGCGCGGCGGCCAGGACGGCGCGGCCATCCAGCGCGCGGCGAACGGCGCGCGCTGCGTGGCGATCGTCACGGGTACGCGGTACATCCACACGACGACCGAGATGGTCGACAAGGGCGACCTCGAGGCCACCGTCGAGCTGCTTGCCGCGTGGCTCGCTTCGATCGAGTGATCTCGAGCGCGGCGTCGTCCCGCTGCCTTGCAGCGAGCATTGACCGCATCCCCTCGCGCCGCGCGTGGTCGGACATGAGTCCGGTCAGCGCAGCCCCGAGCGTGCCGAGGTTCCGCTCCGCATCGATGAGGTCGTCGCAGAGCACGGCCACGCCTTCATCGTGGTACGGCTTCGCGTTCCACTTCTGGTGCAGGTCGTGGTGATACGGGTACGGCGCGAACACGGTGGGGACCGCGTTGAGCACGGCCTCGGCGACGGAGTTCGCACCCGCGCGCGAGAGCGCGAGGTCCGCCGCGCCCCACGCGAGTCCCATCTCGTGCAGGAAGGTCACGACGCTCGCGCGGACACCCGCCTCGCGATAGGCGCGCTCGATCGGCATGCGGTCCGCGTTGCCGACGAGGTGCAGCACCTGCCACTCGCCGAACGCATCGCGGTGGCGCTTCAGCAGAAGCTGCATGAGTTCGTTCAGGCTCGCCGCGCCCTGCGACGCGCCCGTCACGAGGAGCGTGCGGAAGCCGCGCTCGAGTCCGAGCCGCGCAAGCGCCTGATCGCGCGGCTGCGACGCGAGCGCGATGCGCCGCACCGGCATTCCGACGATGCGCTCGGCGAACCCCGGCATCGACGGTGTCTCGCACGCGCTCAGCACGCGCACCGCGCGGCGCGCCACCCATCGGTTCGCCTTGCCGGGCGTCGCGTCGAGATTGACGAGCAGCACGGGAACGCCCATCGACTTCGCCGCCTCCACCACCGGCGCCGTGACGAAGCCGCCGAGCGCGACCACCGCACGCGCTCCGCGCTCCGCAAGCAAGTCGCGGGCCGCCGCGCGACCGGCCATGAACGCCTGCGTGAATCGCACGAGTTTAAGCGGCCGCGGCGAAAAGCCCTCTGCGGGAATCGGCACGAAGTCCGCGCCCGCATGCTCGAGCATGCGCGCGTCGACCGGTCGCGTCGAGCACGCGAAGACGCGCGCGAACCTCGGCGCGATCTCCTCGACCCGCTCGGCGATCGCGAGCCCGGGCGAGATGTGCCCGCCCGTTCCGCCTCCCGCAAGAACGA
>JBEAQW010000250.1:0-15930 GCA_041163725.1 Planctomycetota bacterium | reverse complement strand
AGGGCACCGCGGGCAAGGACCGCAATGTCCAGAGCGTGCGCCCGGGCGACCGCTTCGGTCGCGGCACCAGCATCGTCTTCGCCTCGGGAAGCACGGAGCTGTCCGCGAGTGCACGAAAGATCGTCGACGAGCTCGCGCGGAAGCTCGACGGGCAGACGCCCATCGTCGAGGTCTACGGGCATGTCGGCGCCCACGAGGCGGTGGGCGATCCTGCGCGTGCGATGGAGCTCTCGCTCGAGCGCGCGCAGACCGTCGCGCGGAGACTGCATGCGGGCGGGCTCGACTTCTGGCGCATCCGCGTCAAGGGTGCCGGAGACGGCGACCGCGTGGAGCCGTTCCCGACCGGCGCCGAGCGCGACGCGCTGAACCAGCGCGTCGAGATCCGCGTGCTCGACGAGGCGGCTCCTCCGAAGGAGCGCAGCCGTCCGATCGCGTCGACCGCGCGTCCCGGCGAACGCGCAGAGTGAATAACCCGCAGAATCCGTCGGCGCAATTGCCGTCGGGGTGCTTGAACCGAACCCCTCGCGTGGTAGGTTCAGCAGAGGTTCCTCGCCGCCATTCCGGCGGGCGTCGAACCGGAGCACCCCATGAACCGAGCCCAGACCCGACCGTCCGCGCCGCTCGCCGCATTCCTCGCGGTGCCGCTCGTCGCCGTCTCGCTGACCGCCGCCGTCGCGCACGCGGATGTCTTCACCGACATCCGGTACAACGACCTCGTGGCGCGGCTCGGTAGCGCGACCCCGACCGGCGCCGGCATCGGCATCGGACAGGTCGAGGCGCCTGAGAACGCGGCAGGGTCGTACGCCCCCGACACGGCGAACGCGGAGTTCGCCGGCAAGTCGATCACGCTGCTCACGGGCACCCCCGCGGTCGCGAGCTGGCATGCGACCGAGGTCGGCAAGCAGCTCTACGGGAACTCCCTCTCGATCGCGCGCGGCGTCTCGAGCATCTACGCGTGGAATGTGAACAACTGGGTGACGGGGACCTATCTCCGCGTGGGATCGGGCGCGACGGTCGCGCCGCTGACGCCGCCCGCAGGCGTGCGCGTGTTCAACCACTCGTGGATCGGATCGTTCGGCAACACGACCAACGACAACGACGCGCTGCGTCGCCTCGACTACACCGTGACGCGCGACAACATCTTCATCGCGGCGGGCGTGAACAACGGCGCGGGCAGCGCGGGCCAGCCGATGATGGCCTACGCGTTCAACGCGATCGCCGTCGGGCTCGACAACGGAAACCACTCCAACTCGCCCACGCCGACGGGTATCGACGGAGCGAACCGCCGCAAGCCGGACATCGTGGCCCCGGGACAGTTCACCAGCTTCGCGACCCCGGTCGTCGGTGCGGCGGCCGCGCTGCTGTTCGAGACGGCCGCCACGCATCCGTCGCTCGCGGCGAATCCGAACGCGGGCCGCCCGCTCACGGCGAAGAGCGTCCTGATGGCCTCGACCACGCATCGCGCGGGTTGGTCGAACGGCGCGCCGACGAGCGGGGCCTCGCGCGGCATCGCCACGACGCCGCTCGATCCGCTCTACGGGGCGGACCTGCTCAACATCGACCGTGCGCACCAGGTGCTCACCGCGGGTGAATCGAACGGCGCCACCGTCGTCGTGACGAGCGTCTTCCTTCCGCACCAGGGCTGGGACTACATCCCGTTCATCGCGTCGGGCAGCGCGTACTACTACTCCTTCCGCATCGACACGCCGATCGCCGAGGCGAGCATGATCGCCACCTGGCACCGTCAGGTGGCCACGAACTTCTCGACCTGGAACATGCAGGACATCGACCTGAAGCTCTGGAGGCTCGTGAACGGAAACCTGACCGCGATCTCGGGCGATGCGGGCGCATCCGTGTTCGCGAGCGGAAACTGCGAGAGCGCCAGCCTCGTCGACAACGCCGAGCACCTCTACCTTCGCGACCTTGCGGCGGGCGACTATGTGCTCGAGGTGCGCCGCAAGCCCGGCTCGCAGACGAACCTTCCGGTGGTCGTGTCGTGGTACATGCCCGACACGGAGGCCTCGGTCACGGGCGACCTCGATGGCGATGGCTCGGTCGGCGCCGCGGACCTCTCCATCCTGCTGAACCAGTGGGGGAGCACGGGCGGACCGGCCGACCTGAACGCCGACGGCATCGTGAACGCCGCCGATCTCGCGGTCCTCCTCGCGAACTGGGGTTGAATCCGCGCCGCAGCCGGCGGGCGCGCAGTCGTCCAGCGAGTCGCGCGGGTTCGCGCGTGGGATCACGCTTCGCCCTGAATCCCGTACCATCGCCGCCCCATGCGTCCTTCGTCGCAACGCATCTGGCTGGCAACGCTGCTGCTCGTCGTGGGCGTGCCGCTCGTCTATCCCATCTGGCTGGGGGTGGCGAGCGCGTTCACGAGCGATGACGGAGGCCTCACGCTCTTCCATGTGACGAATGTGTTCAGCGATCCCGTCCTCCGCGACGGGCTCCGCAACGCATTCATGATCGCGACCTGCACGACGACGGTCGCCGTCCTCATCGCGCTGCCTCTGGCGATGCTCTCGGCGCGCACCACCTTCGCGGGGAAGGGCATCCTGTCGACGCTCATCCTCGCGCCGCTCGTCCTTCCGCCGTTCGTCGGTGCGATCGGCATGCGGCAGCTCCTCGGACGCGAGGGCGCCGTGAACGCGCTGCTCTCGTCGCTCCACCTGACGAACGAGCCGATCGACTTCCTCAACAAGGGAGGCTTCGCGCTGATCGTGCTGCTCGAGGCCGTCGCGCTCTTCCCGATCCTCTACCTGAACCTCGTCGCGGCGATCGCGAACCTCGATCCCTCGATGGAGGAGGCCGCGACGAATCTCGGCGCGAGCAAGTGGAAGCGCTTCTTCCGGGTGACGCTGCCGCTGATCCGGCCGGGCCTGTTCGCAGGCGGGACGATCGTGTTCGTCTGGAGCTTCACCGAGCTCGGTACGCCGCTGATGCTCGAGTTCACCAAGACCACCCCCGTCCAGATCTTCAACGGGATCAAGGAGATGGAGGCGTCGCGCCAACCGTACGCGCTGACCGCGGTGATGCTCGGCGCGACGGTGCTGTCGTACACGGTCGGTCGACTCGTCCTCGGCGGCAAGGGGCATGCGATGCTCGCGAAGGCGAGCGCCGGAGCCGGGCTGAAGAAGCTCACCGGCACGCCCGCGAAGTTCGCCGCGGGTGCGTTCGCGTTCGTCGCGTTCTTCGCGATGCTGCCGCACCTCGGCGTGATCGGCACGGCGCTCGCCGGAAACGGCCGCTGGTACCAGTCGATCCTCCCGCAGAGCCTGACCGACGACCACTTCGTCCAGGCGCTCACGCATCCGCTCGCGGCGGGCAGCATCCGCAACTCGATCATCTTCGCGGGCATAGCGACGGTGATCGATGTCGTCGTCGGGCTCTTCGTGGCGCGACTCCTCGTGCGTGGAACGGTGCGGGGCAGGGGGCTGCTCGACGCGCTCGTCATGCTTCCGCTCGCCGTACCGGGGCTCGTGTTCGCCTTCGGCCTCGTCGCGGCGAGCCTGCGCTGGCCGTTCAACGCGGGTGGGCCGCTGCACTTCGTCGGAGACATCCTCGGGCCGACGCCGAATCCCGTGCCGTTCCTGATCCTCGCGTACGCGGTGCGCCGGCTTCCGTACGTCGTGCGCTCGGCGGCCGCCGGTCTCGAGCAGACATCCGTCGCGCTCGAGGAAGCGGGCTACAACCTCGGCGCCTCCCGTTGGCGGGTCACTCGGAAGATCGTGCTGCCGCTACTCGCCGCGAACCTCGCGGCGGGTGCGATCCTCGCGTTCTGCTTCGCCATGCTCGAGGTCTCGGACAGCCTGATCCTCGCGCAGCGCGAGGCAGACTTCCCGATCACGAAGGCGATCTTCTCGCTCGCCGAACGCCTCGGAGACGGCCCCGGCGTGGCGAGCGCGCTCGGCGTCTGGGCGATGGCGTTCCTCGGGGTCGCGCTCGCGACCGCGGCGGCGCTCGTCGGCAAGAAGGCGGGCGCCATCTTCCGGGGTTGAAGGGCGTCGAGGAGGGTCAGCCGCCGAGACCGCCGGACGCGGCGTCCTCGAGGACGGCCCGGAATGCCTCCGCGAAGTCGGCGTACTTCTTCTCGCCGATCCCGGGCACCGCGAGGAACTCCTCCCGCGTCCGCGGCCGGAGCGCGGCCATGTGCCGGAGCGTCGCATCGCTGAACACGATGTAGCCGGGTACGCCGCGCGCGTCGGCGATCTCGCGCCGCTTCGCCTTGAGCCGAGCGAGCAGCGACTCGTCGCAGGCGATGTCGCCCGCCGCAGCCGTCGATCGGGCGGGTCGCGATGCCGCGCTCGGCTGCACGATCGGCTTGGTCAGCGCGATCGGCGTTCGGCTCCGGAGCGCGTCGACGCCCGCTTCGGTGAGGGCGAGCGTCGGGAACTGGCCCTCGCCAAGCTCGAGATATCCCGCCTGCACCAGCTGCCTCCCGAGCGAAAGCCACTCGGCGCGCGGCCGATCCCTTCCGATCCCGTAGGTCGAGAGTTCGTTGTGGAACCAGCGTCGGATCTTCTCGTTGTCGGCTCCGGCGAGCACATCGGCCACATGCTGGAGCCCGACCCCGAAGCCCGACTTCTGCGCGATGCGCAGCACGCAGCTCAGGAACTTCTGGCTCTCGAGCGTCGCGTCGTACCGCTCGCGTGGCTCGAGGCAGTTGTCGCACGCGCCGCATCCGGACTCGGGCCACCGCTCGCCGAAGTAGGCGAGGAGCTCGGCGCGCCGGCAGTGCGGCGTGTCGGCGAACGCCGCCATGCGGTCGAGCTGCGCGCGCGCCGTGCGCCGCGCCTCGGCGTCCTCGATCTCGGAGAGGAACCCGATGTACTTCGCCACATCGCCGCGCGAGTAGAGCAGCATGCACTCGCCCGGCAGGCCGTCGCGGCCGGCGCGCCCGGTCTCCTGGTAGTAGCCCTCGATGTTCTTCGGAAGGTCCGCGTGGATCACGAACCGGACATTCGGCTTGTTGATGCCCATTCCGAAGGCGATGGTCGCGCACACCACCTGGACCTCGTCGCGCAGGAATGCATCCTGGTTCGCCGCGCGCACGGTTGCGTCGAGCCCGGCGTGGTAGGGCACGGCACGGACGCCGGCCTTCGTGAGCGCGGCGGCCATCGCCTCGACCGTCCGTCGCGACTGGCAGTAGACGATGCCCGCATCGTCGGGCCGCCCGCGTACGAACGCGACCACCTGCGCGTTGGCGCCGGCCTTCGCGATCACGCGGTAGACGAGGTTCGGCCTGTTGAAGCTCGCGACGAAGATCGCCGCGTCGTCGAGCCCGAGCTGCGAGACGATGTCCTCGCGCACGCGCGGCGTGGCCGTCGCGGTGAGCGCGAGGACGGGTACGCCGCCGAGCGTGCGCCGCACCTCGGCGAGCTGCCGGTACTCGGGACGGAAATCATGACCCCACTCGCTGATGCAGTGCGCCTCGTCGACCGCGAGCGCCGCGACATTCCAGCGGGAGAGCCGGGCGAGGAAGTCGGGCAGCACCAGCCGCTCGGGCGCGACGAACAGGATCTTCGTACGGCCCGCCTCGAGTTCCGCGAGCCGCCTGCGCGCCTCGCCGTCGTCGAGCGATGAGTTGAGCGCGGTCGCCGCCACGCCCGCCGCCTGCAGCTGGTCGACCTGGTCCTTCATGAGCGCGATCAGCGGCGAGACCACCACCGTCAGTCCGCCGCGGAGTACGGCGGGCAGCTGGTAGCACAGGCTCTTGCCTGCGCCCGTCGGAAGGATGGCGACGACATCGCGACCCTCGAGCGAGGCCTCGATGATCTCCCGCTGCAGCGGGCGGAAGGCGTCGTACCCCCAGATACGCTTGAGCGTGTCGGCGAGGGGGGCGGATGGGGGTGGGAGCATCGGCTCGTTCACGGCGCGATTCTGACGGGGAATTCAGCCCTGTGCGGCGAGGCGCCGCTTCTCCGCGGAGATCCAGTCGGCGATGTTCCGCTCGAGGAGTCCCAGCGGCACGGGGCCGTCGAGGAGCACGGCGTCGTGGAAGCGGCGGATGTCGAAGTCGGCGCCAAGCGCCTTCTCCGCGTCGGCTCGGAGCCTGCGGATCGTGAGCTCGCCGATCTTGTACCCGCACGCCTGCCCGGGCCAGCCGATGTAGCGATCCACCTCGTTCACGATGTTGATCTCCGACAGCGCCGTGTTCCGCTTCATGAAGTCGATCGCCTGCTCGCGCGACCAGCCGAACGCATGCATGCCGGGGTCCACGACGAGCCTGCACGCGCGCCACATCTCGTACAGGAGTCGGCCGAAATCGTCGTAGGGGTCGGCGAAGAACCCCATCTCGATGCCGAGCCGCTCGGCGTAGAGCGCCCAGCCTTCCGTGAATGCGGTCGAGTCGAAGTCCTTGCGGAACTCGCGCGTGCCCTCGAGTTCCTGTGCGAGCGCGATCTGGAAGTGATGCCCCGGCACCGCCTCGTGCAGCGAGAGCGGGATGAACTCGTAGGTCGGCCGCTGGTCGAGCGCGTAGGTGTTCGCGTAGAAGTAGCCCGGCTCCCCGCGCTGCGGCGATCCGGGCTGGTAGTACGCGGTCGTCTGCGAGGGCGCCATGAAGCGCGGGATCTCGCGCACGCCGTAGGTGAGGCGCGGAAGGCGTCCGAAGAGGGCGGGCAGCTTCGGGTCGATCCGCTTGCAGACATCGCGGTATCGCGCGAGCAGTTCCTCGCCGCTCGTGCAGTAGAAGCGCGGATCGGTTCGGAGGTAGGCGATGAACGCCGCGAACCGCTCGTCGGGATCGAGCGCGGCGCGCGTTGGGTCGGCGGCGAACCAGTCGGTGCGCGCGATGACCTGCATCATCTCGGCGCGGATGCGCGCGACTTCCGCGAGCCCCGTCTCGTGGATCTCGCGCGCGGGCAGGTCGAGCGTGGTATGCACCTGGAGCTGGTGCGCGTACCAGGCGGCGCCGTCCTGCATGTCGCTCGCGGCGATGGTCTCGCGGCACGCCGGCAGGTACTCGCCCGCGAAGAACGCCTCGAACTCCGTCAGCACCGTGTCGATCGGATCGAGCCGCTCCTCGAACGCAGCGAGCAGACGCGTGCGATCCGCCTCGCCGATCGACTTCGGCATCGACATGAACGGCTTCCGCAGCGAATCGCGCAGGCCCGCGCGCACGGCGCGGATCTGGAGCGGCACCTGCATGACCGTGACCTTCGGCGGGAGGACGCCCGCCTCGAGGCCCGCGCGCATCACCTCCATCGTGCCGAGCAGCGATCCCGGTACACCGGCGAGCCGGAGGATGTACGCGTCGTAGTCGGCGAGATCCGCGAAGGTGGCGAGGTCGCCCATCTGCGCGATCTGGCTGTGCGGTCCCCAGCGCCCGTCGACAGGCATCATCCACCCGTTGAAGCGGAAGCCCTCGACGCCGAGTGCGAGGTCGCGGCGGAGCAGGAAGTAGTCGCGCGCGTCCTCCGGCGAGAGCGCCTTCGCGTCGATCTGGTCGAGTTCGGTCAGGAAGTCGACCGCGGCCGCGTGTCGCTTGTGGATGCCCGCGAGGGTGGTGTCGGTCAGCTCGCCGGCGCGGTCCTCGATGCCCCTGCGGAGCGCGTACTCGGGGAACACCGTCAGCCGCCACTGGTCGTGCGCGTCGACGATCGCGTTGAAGCGCGCGGTGGCGTCGTTCGAGGCCTCCGCCTGTTCGGCCCACGCGATCATGCGAACGGTGGCGGGGCTTCCCGATGCATCGTGTGCCGTCGAGAGGAGCATGGCGATCGCCGCTGGGGCGAGGCGTACCGTCTGGATCAATGCGCGCATCCGCGCAGCGTAGCGAGGTCGCGCGAGGACCCGCGGCGTACGGTGCAGGCACGGTGCGACTCGGGGCGGCTTCCGCACACGGTTTCGACGGGAATTCCCCTCCTCAGCGACACCTCCGTTCGGCTACCATCCGCCCTCCATGAGTCGCGCTCCTCAGGAAACGGAACTCGGATACGCGCCGCCGATGGTGCGGCACTTCAGCGTGTTCCTCGACAACCGCGTCGGCAAGCTCCGCGAGCTCCTCGGCGACCTCGCCGAGGAGGGCAGCATCGCGGTCCGCGCCATCTCGATCAGCGACAGCTCGGACTACGCGGTCATCCGCCTGATCGTCGACAAGCCGGCGCTCGCCCACGAGATCATGGACCGCTACGGCTTTCCCGTCTGCGAGACGCAGGTGCTCGTGGCGGAGCTGAGCACCGATCACGAACTGCATCACCTCTGCAAGTTCCTTCTCGCGGCCGAGCTGAACATCCGTTTCGCCTATCCGACCATGCCCCGGCCGGACGGACATCCCACCGTCGTCCTGTCGACGGATGACAACACGCTCGCGGGCCAGATTCTCCGCCGAAAGGGCTTCCGTCTCTTCGGCGAGGAGGACCTCGCGTTCTGAAACCAGTCGTTCCCGACTGAATCGATGGAATGGCCCGGTGCGGAGCACGGCGCCCAACAACGGAGAATCACGCCATGGCACGCATCGTCAAGCTCGAGGCCACCGCGCCCATCAAGGTCGAACCGTCCGACAAGCCCGTCTTCGTCTGCGCCTGCGGCCTGTCGAAGAAGTTCCCGTTCTGCGACGGATCGCACAAGTCCGCCCGCGACGAGGAGCCCGGTTGCTGCTACCGCTACGACCCCGAGTCGCTTGCGCGCGAGCAGGTCGGCGAGTAATCCACATCTGCAGCGGTCACGGCTCGCCGGTCTGGATCGGACTCAGCGGAAGTCCCGGACGCGGCATGGTGTATTCGCCGTTTCCGCCGCTGCCCGCGCTCTTGCCGAGTCGAACGCCCTTGTACTCGTGCTCGCGCTTCGAGACGACGGTCGCCATGACGATCTGGTCGTCCTCGCGGAGTTCGCGCACGCGTTCGAGTCCGTCGATCACGCGGCCGAACACCGTGTAGTACCCGTCGAGGCTTTCGGCTGGTCCCGTGAGGATCGTGAACTGGCACCCCGCGGAGTTCAGCAGCGGCTTGATCGGGCTGTCGTTCGCGGGAAGCTTCGCGGCGACGAGGCGGCCGATGGCGGGCGGCCTGCGATCGGGACGGCTCTGCTCGTCGGGGATCACCCAGCCACCGTTGGAGGTGCCACCGGCACCGCCGAGCGCCGTCTCGGGGTCGCCGCCCTGGATGCCGAATCCTCGCATGAACCGGTGGAAGCGCGTGCCGTTGTAGGTGCCGCTCTCGACATGCTCGATGAAGTTGCCGACCGTGTTCGGCGCCTGGTCCTCGAACAGCTCGATCAGCACGGGGCCCTTCGTCGTCGTGAGTTCGACCACGGGGAGGTCGCCACGCTGCTGGTCCTTGAAGATCGCCGAAAGCTCCTTGTTGAAGAGCGTGCGGCCGAACATCACGCGCCGCGTCCCGAGTGCGATCGCCTGCAGCTGATCGGTGGTGCGCCCCTTGCCGGGCGCGGTGTTGTACTGGGCCTGCGCATCCTCGAAGCGATTCAATCCGAGGAGCGCGTTGCCACGGGCGATGTGCGCGTCGATCCGGCGTGCATCGGTCGTGAACTCCTGCGAGGCGAGCACCTCGAGCGTCTTCTCGAAGCGCGCCTCGGCGTTGAGTTCGTTCGCCCAGGCGAGGGCCACCGGTTCGGGTGCGGTCGTCACCGCGAGGAGTCGCTCGAACGAGCGATCGAGCGCGGCGCTGTCCGCGAGCCATACGGCGGTCTGCACGCGCGCGGCGAGTAGGCGCATGAGCTTCGCGTTGTCCGACGCGGACGCAGCGATGGCCGCGTCGAGCGCATCCGCAGCGGTGCGCGCCTTCGCGATCCCGCCCGGCGAGTAGGGCGGGCGACCGATCGCCGTCGCCGCATCGCGGAACACCTGCTCCGCATCGGCCTCCTGCGGAAGCGCGGGGGCCGACAGCCCCTCGGCGCAGGCCGTCGTGGCGAGGATCGGCAGCGTCGGAAGGGCGAAGGCGAGAGCGAGCAGCGTGAGGCCTGCGGTGGTCGTGTGCTTCATGGCTGGATTCTTCGTCATGAGGGTCGATCGTGTCGATCGCGGTGCCTGGCTTGCGGATGTCGCCGGTCGGCCGCGTTCATGTCGACGCGCGGGACCTTGTCGGCGCATGAGGGAAGCGGAACCCTACCGCACGGACCCGTGGAGGGTGCAGCGCATCAGGCGGGGTACCGACAACTCGTCTTCTCGGTCTCCCAGACGCGGACCCAGCGCAGGCGTCCTCCCGCCCCTTGGATCGGTTCGTCGAGGAGCTCGTACGACACGCGCGCGATGTTCTCGACCGATGGATTCAGGCGCGCGAACTCGGGGCAGTCGCGGTTGAGGTGCTTGTGGTCGAAGCGCGCCATGATCTCGCCCGAGGCGATGCGCTCGAGATCCGCGAAGCTGAACCGCTCGGCGCGCTCCTCGTCGATCTCGACGGCGATTTCGATCCGGTAGTTGTGTCCGTGACCGTTCGGGTTGTTGCACTTCCCGAAGAGCGCGCGGTTCTCCTGCTCGCTGAGCGTGTCGAGATGCAGCCTGTGCGCGGCGGCGAACTCGAAGGTCTCGGTGAGGACGATGGCGCCGGAACGGTGGGGTGCTTCGGTGTGGGAAGCGCCGATGCTGGTTGAACTGGGCATCGCAGGGTCTCCGTGGTTGGTCGTACTGCCGTGCGCCGACGCGTGCCCGCGGTGGGCCTCGAATGAAACCGAGCGGAAGGGGCTCGGCCGATAGGTGAGTCTGCTGATCTCCGGTTCGAAGTCGGACGCCGCGCCCACGACGACCGTCCGTAGGAGCGAGGGGAGGTCGGTGGCGGTCCCGGAGAGGCATTCCGCGCGCAGGGCGTCTCGGATCGCGGCCGCCGCGTGCTTGCGGATCGCGGCGTCGATCACCGTGATGTCGAGGAGATAGCCGGACTCGGAAGGCGAATCGCCGACCCTCCCGACCACCTCGAGTTCGAACTCGGCGACCGCGCCGATCCCGGTCCAGGCCACCCCGGCCACCAGTCCGTTGCCGCTGCCAGCATCCCCCGACAGCGCACTGACTGGGACCCTGCAGGTGCGCGTAAGTGCATGTAATGGCGTTGGATGCGGCATGATCTTGTCGTTCTGTCCGATTTGGCGAGTGGCTTGCTTGACGCCGACGCGCCGCGCGGTATCTTGCGGGTGCGTTGGGGTGTTTACCCCATCATTGTTGCCCCCGGAAGGGCTCGGTCTGAGGCATTGTCTCGACCGGGCCTTTTTTCTTTCCGCGCGGCTCGTCGCGCTGCGTGCTGCCGGATGCCCGATGCCGAAGCGTCCAAACAGGTGGTCCGGCGTACCGCCGCTGATCGGGGTGACCGACGCACCCGGATCGTGACGACCGTGCCGAGTTGCGGCATGCGCTCGGACGCGACCTCCCAGACGGGTGTGAACGCCGACGCGGAATCGGGGATGACCTCGAGTGCTCCGATCAACTCGTCGCCGAAAGTCACGAGCCCGACGATCGAACCCGAACCATCGGCGACATACCGCTCGTCGCCGGTCCGCTGGTCGCGATGGAATCGCGAACCCGCGAAGAGGAACCGCTCGGGCGGTCGCGCGTCATCCGCGTGTGGCACAACGGGAGAGGCCCGCACGAAGTGCGTGAGCGGATGGCTGCGTCCGTCGGGGAGCACGACCGTGATCTCGACTTCGTCGCCCGTTGGCGCGACGAGCTCGAGCGCGAACGACGCGTCCTCTCCGGTGTCGCCGTTCGGCGCATCGCGCTTCACTTCCCGCCAGTAGCCCGGTGCGCCGGGCTTCAGGCCGGCGAGGAGCATCGCGGCGTGCAGCGAACTCGCCTTTCCATCGAACGCGAAGAGCGATTCGTGCGTGCGCGTTCCGACCGTGCAGATGTACTGCTCGAGGAATCCCGCGTCGAGTACCGCCGTGGCGCTGAACTCGATCGCCGCGCTCGCGCGATCGACGCGGATTCCAGGGGCGACCTCGATGAACCCGCCCGCGCCGTCACCGCGCGGGTCGGCGGGTTCCGCGGTCTCGGGTGCACGCCCGCGAACGATCGCCTCGCCTTCGTCCGTTCCCGCCGTGTCCGCACCACTGGTCGAGCGCGGCGTCGCGCCGCAGGAGGGGAGCGACACTGCGGCGACCGATGCGAGCACCGCGGCGCAGATCGCCTGGCAGCATCTCGCGACGCTCACGCGACACCCCTCAGCCGACGGCCGCCGCAGAGCGCGATCGCGATGGCATCGGCGACATCGGCCGGTCGCGGCGCCTCCGCGAGTCCGCACTGGTCGCACACCGCGCGCGCGATCTGCGCCTTCGTCGCGCGGCCATTTCCCGTGACCGCCTTCTTCACTTCGGCGGGAGGGAGTTCCGCGATCGGTACGCCACGCAGCTCCGCCGCCAGAAGCACCACGCCCCGCGCATGCGCGAGCGTGATCGCGGAACGCACGAACTCCGCATGCGAGAAGACCGCCTCGATCGCGAGATGGGTGGGACGATGCTCGTCGAGCAGGGCCGTGACATCCTCGTAGAGCTGGCGAAGCCTGCCGGCGAGCGAGCCGTCCTCGGTCATCCGGATGACGCCTGCGTCGATGATCGACGCATCGGCACGGCGGTCGAAGTCGAGCACGGCGTAGCCGGCGATCCGGGTGCCCGGGTCGATTCCGAGTACGCGCGCACGCTCGTCGCTCGAACGCCACAGGACCTCGGACGAGATGCCCGCGCGCGAGGACTTCATGCAGGCGTCTCTCCGGACGGACGCGGCGCCGCGGCACGCGAGTGTCCACCGCCCGCGCGATCGGATTCGATCTCACCGTCGCGCAGCCGAACGATCCGCTCGCAGCGCGCCGAGATGCGGTCGTCGTGCGTGACCATGATGAGCGTGAGGCCCTTCGCGTGGAGTTCCTCGAACACCTGCAGGATGGCCTCGCCCGTCGCGCTGTCGAGGTTGCCCGTCGGCTCGTCGGCCATGAGGATCGCCGGGCGCCCGACGAGCGCGCGCGCGATGGCCGCGCGCTGCTGCTGGCCACCCGAGAGTTCGCGCGGGCGGTGATGCAGGCGGTTCTCGAGTCCGACGATCGACAGCGCCTCGATCGCGCGCTTGCGCCGTTCGGAGGAGGGGATCCCCTGGTAGAGCAGGGGGATCTCGACATTCTCCGTGATCGTCAGCTCCGAGATGAGGTTGAACGCCTGGAACACGAAGCCGATCTTCTCGCCACGCACGCGCGAGAGTTCGTCGTCGTTCAGGCTCTCGACCGCGCGGCCGTCGAGTTCGTACCGGCCCGAGGTGGGCCGATCGAGGCAGCCGAGGAGGTTCATGAGCGTCGACTTGCCCGAACCCGAAGCACCCATGATCGCGATGTACTGCCCGCGCGGGATCTCGAGGTCGACGCTGCGCAGCGCCTCGACGAGCACCGATCCGTCGGGCTTGAAGTAGGTCTTGGTGATGCCCGTCAGACGCGCCGCGAGTGCGGAGGCTGGGCGGGGGCCGGTTTCGGTCTGCAGCGCGGTCGACATCGGGGGACGATGGTAGCCGCAGTCGCCGTTCGGGTACCTTCTCGGCGTGGACCGAATCAGCGAATCGTCCGACCGCTCGGCGCTCCGGGCATCCTTCGACCTGCAGCGGCAGCACGCTCCGCTCGTGCTGCTGTCGCGTCGGTTGATGAGCGATCAGCTGACCCCGGTGCAGGCGTACCGCAGGCTCGTGATGCCCGACGAGCGGACGGCGCCGAGTTTCCTCTTCGAGTCGGTCGAGAGCGGGACGAGCGTGGGGCGCCATTCGATCCTCGCCGCCCGGCCTGCGGTCGAGCTCACCTCGCGCGAACGCCACAGCACGATCGTCGACCATCGCAGGCAGACGCGTCGGACGGTAAAGCATGCCGATCCGCTGTCGCTTCTGCGCGAACTCTCCGAGCCGTTCCGCACGGCGCCAGCCGAAATCCTCGCGGGGCTGCGGCTTCCGAAGGCGTTCGTCGGTGGCTTCGTCGGCTTCGCGAGCTTCGACAGCGTCCGCTACCTCGAGCCGTCGAAACTGCCGTTCGAATCCGCACCGCCCGACGACCGCGGACTTCCCGACCTGCACTTCGGCCTCTACCGCGATGTCGTCGTGTTCGACCATGTCGACAAGACGATGCATCTCGTGGTGTCGGCGCGTGTCGACGAGTTCCCGTCGCCCGACCGCGCGTTCGCATCGCTCGTCGACCGTCTCGACGGGCTCGACGCGCAGCTCTCCGCCGATGGCCCGCGCCTCGCGCATGGTGCGGTGGACATCGATCTCGGCCACGCGCCCGAGACCCCGTCGTCGAATGTCACGCAGTCGGAGTTCGAGTCGATGGTGCTCCGCGCGAAGGAGTACATCGCCGCGGGCGATGCCTTCCAGATCGTGCTCTCGCAGCGCCTCGAGCGGCGGACGACGGTTGATCCGTTCGACCTCTACCGCGCGCTTCGCATCGTGAATCCGAGCCCCTACCAGATCTACCTGCAGGGCGAGGGCGTGATCCTGGTCGCATCGAGTCCGGAGATCCTCTGCCGCGTGCAGGGAGGCGTGGTGACGAACCGGCCGCTCGCCGGGACGCGGCGCCGCGGAGCGACCGCCGACGACGATGCCCGGCTCGAGCGCGAACTGCTCGCCGACGAGAAGGAGCGGGCCGAGCATGTGATGCTCGTCGACCTCGGACGCAACGATCTCGGCCGCGTGTGCGAGTCGGGTTCGATCTCGATCGACCGCTGCATGGAGGTCGAGCGCTACAGCCATGTCATGCACATCTCGTCGACGGTGACGGGGCGCCTCCGCGCGGAGTACGACGCGCTCGACGCGTTGCGCGCGACCCTTCCGGTCGGCACCGTGTCGGGCGCGCCGAAGGTGCGCGCGATCCAGATCATCGACGAGCTCGAGCCGACTCGGCGCGGACCGTACTCGGGAGGGATCGGCGCGGTCGGCTATTCGGGCGACATGGACATCGCGCTCGCGCTGCGGACGATGGTGATTCCCGTTCGCGAAGGTGCGCAGGAGTGGACCGTGCACCTGCAGGCCGGTGCGGGCGTCGTCCTCGACAGCGATCCCACCTCGGAGTGGCAGGAGACGCTGAACAAGGCGTCGGCGCTCGGGCGTGCGATCGATCTCGCCGAGCGGGCGTTCGGCCGCGCGTCGAATCCGAAGAGCTAGGCGAGCGGGATGTACTCGTCGTCGCCGCCGCGGTTCCTCGGCTGCGTCGTCGCGTCGGCCGGTTCCGGTGCTGCTCCCGGTTGCGCCTCGACGAGCGCGCGCTCCGTCTCGATGAGTGCGAGTGCCTCCTCGCGCCTCCGCTCGGCGTCGGTGCGCTTGAGGAGATCGCTCTCGAAGATGCACTCCGCGACCATGATGGCGTGCCCGCGCGCGAGGAGGCAGCCGTAGCCACCCAATGCGGCGCCGCCGAGCACCACGAGCGAGCCGAGCGACACGAGTGGTGCGGCGGCGGGAACGATGTGGGTGAGGAGCGCCGCCGCGAGCGTTGCGGCGAAGCCAGTGGCGCCGATGGCGATGGCGAGGAGGAGCGTTCGTCGCAGTCTGGCCGTGGCGCGGTCGGGGAGCAGCGCGTGGTCGGCGAGCCGGAGCGCGAGCGCGTGTCCGAGCGAGACCTGGCGGAAGAGTCCCCAGAGCGCCGCGATCCACCAGACGACGAGCAGCAACTCGTAGAGCGGCGCGAGCAGCGGAAGCGCGAGCCCGAAGGTCCAGCACGCGGCGATCAGCGTGATTGCGCCCACGAGCGCGAGTTCGACCATCTGCCTGCGACGGAAGTGCGCGAAGTCGGGCGCGAAGTGCAGGCGGAGTTCATCGGGCATCGCATCGAAGGCCCGGATCCCAAGGAGCCGGAAGGCTGGTGCGAAGCCGGCGGCGACCGCAACGGCGGGTCCGAAGGGGAGAAGCGCGGGCAGAGGGGTGAGCAGGATGGCGGGTGCGATGGAGGGACTCGCGAGCGCACGCCAGCCGAGCGAGAGCGACTCGCGGAGGAACAGCCGTTCGTGCGGACTCGCCGGCAGGCGGAGTGTCCG
>JBEAQW010000249.1:0-4361 GCA_041163725.1 Planctomycetota bacterium | reverse complement strand
CCCGCGAGCACGAGGGCCTTCGCCTCGAAGCGGCCGCTGGGCGTGTCGACCGCCGCGATGCCATTGCGCGCGTCCCACGAGAGCACCGGCGTCGAGCGCAGCACCTCGGCGCCCCGTCGCACCGCGAGCGAGAGCGCCGCACGGATCGTCGATTCGGGGCGCACGAACCCGCCGCGCGACTCGTACACGGCTTCCCACGCGGTCGGCACGGAGAACTGCGGGAATCGCCGCACGAGCTCGCGCCCATCGATCGCGTCGATCGCGAGGCCGTGAATCTCCGCACTTCGTCGCATCCCGGCCGTGAGCTCGCTGCCCGGCGCGCCAGCGACCACCAGTCCGTTCTCGAATCGCAGCGGGTCGCCGCCGTCGCGCGAGAGGCGATCGAAGCCTTCGTACGCTTCGCGCAGGAGCGGTACATAGTCGGCGTGCTCGAAGTACGAGAGGCGAATCACGCGGCTCCCGCCATGAGACGAGCCGAATGCGTGCGGCGGATCGTGCCGGTCGATGCCGAGCACACGCGCGCCGCGACGGGCGAGCGCCTCGAGCGCGCAGGAGCCCATCGCACCGAGCCCGACCACGATGGCGTCGAAGTCCGTCGACATGGCCCGTTCATCGACCGCACGCGCTCCGTGACCGCAGAGGCCGCCGTGCGTGTTCAGAGTCCCCAACGCTCGAGGAGTGCGGCGAGATCGAGTGGACCGATCGTTCCGTCGACATCGATGTCGCCGAGACCGTTCGTCCCCCAGTTGTCCATGAGGATGGCCAGGTCGGGCGCACCGACCCGCCCGATGCCGTCGAGATTCGCGTTGTTGTAGAGCCGGTCCTCGATCGTGAGGCTGATCTCGCGCTCGCCGACGAGTCCGCCCGAGTCGACGCCACGGAGCGTGATCACATGCGTGCCAGGCGAGAGATTGCGCCGGACGAGCAGCCTCCCCGATCCGAGCGGACCGTCGAGCGAACTCGTCCAGGTCACCGCATCCTCGGGAACGAGCTGGTCGTCGATATCCCAGACCGATCCGTGCAGCAGGACCGTCGCGCCACGAAGCACCGTTGCGGAGGCGTTCGGCGCGATGATGTGGACATCGGGCGGCTGGTTGCCACCGACGAACGACCGGTTCGAGAAGCCGCGCGCGCAGTTCATCCCGTCGCCCACGCGGACCGCGAACATGCCGTTCGCGCCGCGGCTTGCCGGAACATCGCGGGTATCGAACTCGAACGCGCCGGACCGGTCGCCGAGTCGGAGCGGGATCCACGCGGACCCGCCATCGGGGCTGTAGAGGAGATCCGCCTCGAGCTCGTCGCCGTCGGCGTCGCGCGCGGACCAGGCGATGCGAATGCGATCGTCGAGTCGATCGGCGCCCCCACCATGCGCGTCGGGCGCGGGACCCTTCGCCGCGGCTTCGACGACGAACCCCGTGAGTTCGGGCGCGTGCGCCGAGCGCGCGAGCACCGCCAGCGGTCGTCCCGCCAACGCGCCCGTCGCCTCGCGGATGACCACGCGCGCGATCTCGACGCCCTTCGGCGCGCGCGGAAGATTCGCGTGGATCGGCGTGCGTGCGTGCAAGTGACCCGGCTCCGCGCACGACTCGCGGCAGGAGCGCGTGTCGATGCGGACCGAGTGCAGCAGCGTGCCGTCGGCCGCGAAGGCGTCGATGCGGACATTGCCGCGTGGATCGTCGGGTGTCGGCACGACCGCGTCGTGCTCCATCGCGCGCACGCTGCGCGCGCGGCGCATCACATGGTCGTGCTCGGCTGCGATGCGGAGGACGGCGACGGCATCGTCGGCGGGTCCACCCGCCGCGCCGGAACCGCCTCCGTCGAGCGCGCTGCACGCGGCACGCGCATCGTTGATCGCATCGAGGTAGGTCACGGGCGCGACCCACGCATCGGCGGTGTTGAGTCCGGCGACCATGACATCGCGCAGGGTCGCGGGCATCAAGGGGCCGAGCGCGAGCGGTACGCGCAGCTGCTCCTCGACATCCCATCCGACGAGATTCGTGGAGAGCGAGTTGTGCGCCTGGCCCCAGCAGTGGCCGAGTTCGTGCGCGAAGGTGCGCTGGAAGCGGGCGGGATCGGTGTTGCCGAACGCCGCGGAGCTCGGGGTGCCGGCGGCCTGACCGTTTCCGACATACGGGTTCCCCTTGAGCCAGCCGTAGATGAAGTCCGGCTGCGTGTAGCCAGCGGCGGGGATCTGGTTCTGCCGGTAGTCGTTGAGCGCGTTCAGCAGGAACGAGTTGAACACATTGATGTCGAGCACGACCTGGATCGGCGGGAGCGGCGCACGGTGGTAGTTGAGGTCGCCCGTGCGGTAGATCGCGCGGACGAACGAGTCGCCCATGCCGGGCTCCATGTAGAGCGGATCGGGCAGACCGCCGCCGGGCACATAGTCGACCGGCACATAGGCGATCTCGACCATCTTCCGGCACGCGAAGGAGAGTCCGCGGACGGCGAGCGAGTTGTTCGCGAGCGAGTCCTCGCGGACGGTGTTGAACGGATTGACCGTGACCACGAAGTCGAGGTTGTCGCCTTCGGGCGGGAGGCAGAGGAAGTTGATCGTGTCGTTCTGGTTCGCGCTCGACGGCGAGGGCGGCGCGGAGATCGGACCGTTCGTGCTGTAGACGGGCGACTGCGGGATCTCGACTCCGTTCGAGTAGATGCGGAGCACGGCGTCGACCGCATCCTCGGGGACGGTCTGACCGTTCAGCGAGATCGTGGCGCGGACCATCGTGGCGTTGCGCGCGACGAGGGGAAGGTCGCCCGCCGCGGTCTGGAGGCCCTGCGTGATCTCGATCGAAGCCACGGTCAGATCGACAGCGAAGGCGCTCGAAGTGTGCGACACCGCGAGCGCGCAAAGAAACCACGCCGGAATCGTTGCCCAACGCGCAGTGGACATGCATCGAATGTACTTCCGCAACGCCCCGATCCAACCCGAATCGCTTGCAAACCCTGAACAGGGCTCGGGTAACCTGTCTTCCGAGTGAACGACTCCAGAGCATCCCCGGGCACCGATCCACATGCCGTGTCGCCGGTCGAATCCGCGCGCGAGGGCTTCGGCGCGATCCTCCGTGCATTTCTCGGCCTTGGCGCACGGGCGTTCGGTGGTCCCGTCGCGCAACTGGCTGATATCTCATCCGAGTTCGTGGAGCGTCGCGGCTGGACGACGCGCGAGCGCTTCCATCGAGCGCTGGCGGTGTACCAGCTTCTGCCCGGCCCCGAGGCGCACGAGATGTGCTGCTACCTCGGCACGGTGCGCGGCGGACGGCTCGGCGGAATCGCGGCGGGGCTGGGCTTCATGTTTCCTGGGCTCGTGCTCATGCTCGCGGCGAGTGCGGTGTACGCGCACATCGATCTCCGCGCTCCCGCCGTGGCGGGCGCGCTCGTCGCGATGCAGCTCGCGGCGTGCGTGCTGATCGTGCGCGCGGTCTTGCGGCTCATGCGCCCGCTCGCGTCCGATTGGCGTCTGATGCTCGCGCTCGCCGCCGCCATCGCGCTGCTCTTCTTCCGTACCTTCGCACCCGCGCCGCACGACATGGGCACAGGCATCGCCTCCCAAGCGCCCACCGTCGCCGCGTTGTTCGGGCACGGGCTCACTGCGGGACTGGTGACCTTCGGCGGCGCGTACACGGCGCTTCCGTACATCGCCGCCACCGCGGCCGGCGAGGGCGGATGGATGACGCAGCACGCGTGCCTCGACGGCGTGGCGATCGCGAGCGTGCTGCCCGCACCGCTCGTCATCTTCGGCACATTCGTGGGGTACGCGGGCGGCGGAATCGCGGGCGCGCTGGCGTTCACTGCGGGGATCTTCCTGCCGGCGTTCGGCTTCACATTCCTCGGGTTCGGCATGTTCGAGCGGCTCGTCGCGTGGACACCCGCGCGCCGCGCGCTCGATGCGCTCGGCGCGGTCGCGGTCGGCCTCATCGCAGGCGCTGCGCTCGAGTTCTTCTACGCCACGATCTCGACGATGGCAGGCCCGCGCGCGGCGCATCAAGGCCCGTTGGACAATCAGCTGCTGCCCTGCATCTGCTTCGGCGTCACGATGTGGGTGCTCGGCCTGCTGCCGAAGCGATACGGCGCGCCGATCCTCGTGATGTCCGCGGCCGCAGTGGGCGCGGGTTACGGCGCGCTCTTCGGCTGACCGTACACTCTGCGCGTGCCGAAGCCTTTCCGCGATTCATCCGACCGCCCACAGCCGCGCAAGCGCGACGAGCGCCCGACGCTGCGCATCTTCCCCACCACGCTGTGGGAGTACCCGAGCCAGCACTACGACAGCCCCGCGATGCGCGAGGCGCAGAAGAAGCAGCGGCTCCACCGCGGCGAGGAGCCGCGCGCGATCGAGATCCAGGGCGACGCCGTCGTCGGCT
>JBEAQW010000248.1:0-14054 GCA_041163725.1 Planctomycetota bacterium | reverse complement strand
TTCCTCGGCGGCGGAAGTCCCGTCGACGGCATCGCGGTCGGCGGAGAACGGAAGTTCCTGTTCACGGTGTGCGCCGAGGCGTCGGTGCTCGAGGCGCTGCAGGCGTCGGACTTCTTCGACGAGTCCGCCGGCTTCGGCTTCGTCGCACGGTTCAAGGGCTTCAACGACGACGGCTCGGACAAGGTGACGGCGAGCCTGCCGTCGCCCGGCGCGCTGGCGCTCTTCGCGTGCGCGGGAATCGGAAGTCGCGCACGGCGGCGCCGAGCCTGAGTCCCGCGCGGCCACGCCGTGCCTGCATCCCGCGTCGCTCGACCGCCGCTCACCGGTGCGCTACTGGCAATCGCCCCAGCCACCGAGGAGCGCCGCGAGATCCGACGCATCGACCACGCCGCTGCCGTCGATATCGGCAGCGGCGTTGTTCGTTCCCCACGAGTCGAGGAGCAGCGCGAGATCCGCGCCGTTGACGACCGCATCACCGTTGATGTCGCCGGTGCACGGCGTCGCGGCGCAGGTTCCCTCGTCGGAGTACGCGTCGCCACCGGTTGCCTCGGCGTAGTCGATGAACGCGAGCGTGATGCGCGTCGTGCCGTCCTTCTCGAAGAAGACGCCGAAGCGGTCGCAGTCGACCGTCACCGGTAGGCTGTAGCCGTACGAACCGAAGTAGACCTGCTTGCTGACGGGCCAGGTGTCGCCGCCGTCGAACGAGATCCACGCATGGCCGTTCGTGCGCGCGGAGGTGCTGTTCGGACCGCTGAACACGATGCGCGACTCGTCGAATCCGTCGATCGGGTCGGTGAGCGAGATGATGCCCGCCATGCACGAGGGATCGGGAAGCTCGTCGTCATTCACGAGCAGCGTCCAGTTGACGCCGCCGTCGGTCGACACGGCCGTCTTGCGCCATCCGCCGCCGTTGAACTGCCGCGCGTTCATCATGATCGACCCGTCGGCGCGCTCGACCATCTGCACCTCGTTGCCGAGGCCGACATCGCCATCGATCGCGACCTCGCCGTACTGCCAGGATTCGCCGCCGTCGTCGGAGTAGACGGCGTAGCAGGCCCATGCGCCGAACGGCCCCTGGTTGAACGGGATCACGACGCGCCCCGCATGCTTGCCGTGGCGGAGCTGGATGCCGACGCCCGGGCCGCTCGCGACGCTCGTCACGATCGTCGGGCGCTTCACGGACGAGGTGATCTCGATCGCATCGCTCCACGAACTGCCGCCATCGTCGGAGTACTTGAAGAAGGTCTTGCAGATGTTGTCGCCCTTGTAGCCGGGGACCACGCAGGTCTCGCCGCAGCCCGTCGGATACGACTGGTACATCATGATGACGCGGCCGGCATTCGCGCCGCTGCGGATCTCGACGGCGCACGGATTATTGAGCGATCGCCCGAGCTGGTCGTCGACGAGGAGCAGCGGACTCCAGGTGGCGCCGAAGTCGTCACTCGACTTCATGACGATGTCGTTCGGGCCGTTGTCCGCGCCCGAACCGCGTCCTTCGGCGAACGCGAGCAGGCGACCGGTCTCGAGCTGCACGATCGACGGGATGCGGTAGGTGTTGAAGCCATCCTGCCCACCGACGAACACATCGACCATCGGCGGAGGCGTGGGCGGCGTGTCGAGCTGGTACTTCGCCGACAGGTAGCCCTCGACGGCCGCGCGCTCGGTGTCGTCGAGCGCCTTGTCGTACACGAGCATCTCGCTGATCGAACCCGTCAGCGGATTCTGCAGGTTGAAGCGGCTTCCCAGGAGGATGCCCGACATGTTCTGGATGGCGCTGGTGCCCGAACCCGCGAGATCGCCGTTCACATGGATCGACTGCGCGCCCGCGGCGACGGTGCAGGACACCATCGTCACGCCGTTCGGCAGGATCGGTCCTCCGAGGGTCGACGGCGTGGCGCCCGGGAAGAGCACCCACTGCGCCGGCGTCGCGATCTCGCCGGTGATGAGCGCGGTGCGGCCGGCGCTCGACGAGCTGTCGAAGATGTAGCCGCCGTTGGGGTTCACCACGCGCGTCACCGCGATGATCGTGCGCGCGGTCGTGATGACGCTGAACTCGGCGGCGCTGTTGGCGGCCCAGATGTAGTCGTTGCCGTCGAAGTCGACCGCAGGCGCGCCGTTCGCGAGCGAGGTGCGGAAGGTCGGCCGCTGCGCGGTGTTGGTCGCGACCCGCACGAGGTCGTGGTTGCGTGCGGACGAGTCCTCCCAGCGGGTCACGAGCTCGCCGTCGGCGGGCATGCCCGCGGCCGCGTTCACGCCGACATCGGCGCGCCACCAGGCGTACAGATTCGCGAAGGCCGGATCGGGCGTGCCATCGGGAAGCAGGATGTCGGCGAAGGCGGTGGGCGCGAGGAGAAGCGATGCGCAGAGCGCGAGAGGACGGATCATGGGTGAGAAGGTGGCGCCTCCGAGCCCGCCTGCAAACGGAGAGTGGGGCAATTCAGGGTATCTCCGCGCTGGCGTGTGGCGTCCGGGGAGGGCGGGCGCGACACTGGATGCATGCCTCGATTCATCAACATGCGGGCCTGTCTGCGCGCTCTTTCGACCACCGTCGCACTAACCGTCGCATCGAGCGCCGCTTGCGACGACTCGCTCGCGGGACCCTTCGCAGTGTCGCAGCGGAGTGTGACCGTCACGCGCGCGAACGGCTCGACCTTCACGGCACAGGTGCGCTATCCCGCAACCGGTACCGCCGCCGGTGCGCCGTTCGCCAGCGGCGCCGCGCCCGCGCCCGCACTCAGCTTCGGCCACGGATTCCTGAGCTCGGTCGACTTGTACGACTCGACGATGGACCACCTCGCGAGCCACGGCTACATCGTGATCGCGACCACGAGCGAGGGCGGTCTCTTCCCGAGCCATTCGAACTTCGCGCTCGATATCCGGCAGTGCCTGACCTACCTCGCGGAACAGGACGGAATCGCGACGAGCTGGCTCTCCGGCGCGGTCGACGAGCAGGCGTTCGCAGTCGGCGGCCACTCGATGGGCGGTGGAGCCAGCGCGCTCGCCGCGGCGGCGGATGCGCGGATCAAGTGCATGGTGACGCTTGCGGCGGCGGAGACGAATCCATCCTCGACCGCGGCGGCTGGCTCGATCCAGGTTCCCTCGTGCTTCATCGTCGGGTCGCAGGACGCGATCGTCGCCCCCGCGACCACGCAGAACCAGTTCAACGCGTGCGATGCGCCGCGTGTGTTCGCGACCATCACGGGCGGCTCGCACTGCGGCTTCATCGACAGCCCGATCATCGCGTGCGACTCGGGCTCGATCCCGCGCGCGGAGCAGCTCGCGAAGACCCGGGCACTCATGCTCGGGTTCCTCCAGACGCACCTGCGGGGTGATGCGGCGCGGTTCGCGTCGGTGTGGGGCGCGGGACCGAGCGTCGCGGGAACCACGGCGTCGCGCGACCCCCGCATGACGGCGGGTTTCTCCACGAGCACGGTCGAGGTTCCGTTCGATGCGGTGATCCCGATCACGGTCAGCGTCACCAACACGGGACCCGACGCGACCGCCTTCCGGCTGCGCAACGCGTCGCCCGGTGCGGGAGGATTCGCCCTCGAGTTCACGCCTGCGGAGTCGCCAATGCTCGCGGCGGGCGCGACGGCCGAACTGACGGCGTGGGTGCAGCCCCTGAAGGCGGGCACCTTCGACGGGGCGATCGATGTCGTGCGGATGCGCGATGGCGCGGGTGCAAGCCAGGCGATCGGCGTGACCGTCGCCGGTGGCCCTGCGTCGCCGGCCGACCTGAACGGCGACGGCACCGTCGACGCCGCCGACCTCGCCACCCTGCTCAACGCATGGGGCAAGTGCGACGGCTGCGCCGCGGACTTCAACGGCAACGGCAGCGTCGACGCGGCGGATCTTGCCGAGTTGCTGAACGCGTGGAACTGATCCGCGGGCCCGTGCTTCGAAGGAAGCGCGTAAGCACAGTCAACACAGCGACTTCTGGGCGATCCGCCCTCCGAAAGGAGCGCGCCCTGCGGCGGCGCCTTCCTCAAGGCGCCGCCGCAGGGCGTCGTGAGCCCAGTCGATTCCACCACGGGGCCGTCCGAGGGAAACGCGATAACGCCGACGAAAAGTACCATCAGAGTGGAAACTTTTTTAGAAAGAAATCGGACGGCTCGGCTACAACCGTCAGGGTGTCTGGCGATCCGTCCGCATTCTCCACGCTGCACCTGACCTCGGCGCTCTACGAGCACCTCCGCGGTCTGGCGGCGGTGTTCCTCTCGAAGGAGCACGAGTCGTGCACGCTGCAGCCGACGGCACTCGTCAACGAGGCGTTCATCCGCATCGCGGACCAGCGACAGGGCTCCGGCGAAGACGCCTGGCAGAGCAAGGAACAGTTCCTCGGCGTGGTGGCGACCTGCATGCGCCGCGCGGTGATCGACCATGCGCGGACACGGTTGCGGCTGAAGCGCGGCCGGGGCATGGCACGCGTGCAGCTCGACGAGTCGGTGCTGGTCGCGCAGGAGGATGGCGTGGACCTCATCGAACTCGATGAATCGCTCGCGCGCTTCCGAAGCCGTTACCCGAGGCAGGCCCGCGTCGTCGAGCTGCGCGTGTTCGCAGGCCTCGAGTTCGAGATGATCGCGACGCTCCTCTCGATCTCGGTGACTCAGGTGAAGCGCGACTGGGCATTCGCGCGTGCCTGGCTGAAGAATGCGATGACGCACGGCGAGCCGTCCGACGCGGCGCCGGAGCGGGAATCGTGAACGGCAAGGCGCGGCCGGACTCCACCAACATGCCGGATCCGCAGGAGTTGCCCGAGCTCTTCGCCCAACTCTCCGAGCTTCCGTCCGATGCGCGTGCGGAGCGGTTGGAGGCGATCCGTCGCGTCCAGCCTGGTCTCGCGGCCCGCCTCGACGAGCTGCTGGAGGCATCGGGTTCGCTCGGCTCGTTTCTCGCACGGCCGCTTACCCCGGCGCCGCAGCTGGCCACGCTCGCGCCGGGTGAGTCGATCGGTCCCTACCGAATCGATGCCCCGATCGCGAGTGGTGCAAGTGGCACGGTCTACCGCGTGCATCGTGCGTCCGACGCGGGTGGTCCTCCGAACGCGCTGAAGGTGCTCCACGGCACCCTGCATTCCGACGACGCGCTCGAGCGATTCCGCCGAGAGATCGAGGCGGTCGCCAGTCTCGCGCACCCGGGAATCGTCGCCTTCCACGAATCGGGCGTGCATGAGCGCGAGGGCGGATCGACGCCATGGCTCGCGATGGAGCTCGTCGATCATGTCGGCGATGTACGCAGATGGGCGCGGAGTCAACCGCTCGCCGAGCGCGTGCGGGTCGTCGCGGAGGCATGCGATGCGCTCGCCCACGCGCACGCGAACGGCGTCATCCACCGCGATCTGAAGCCCGCGAACATCCTGGTCGATCGGAGCGGTGCTCCACGCCTGATCGACTTCGGCATCGTGCTGGCATCGCGTCCCGACGCGGCCCTGATGACACGACGGCGATCGCTCACCCCGGAGGGTGCGATCATCGGAACGCTCGCCTACATCAGTCCCGAACAGCGGGATTCCTCGCGCAAGGTCGATGGCCGCACCGACATCTACGCGCTCGGCGTCGTCCTCTGCGAGCTCTGCACGGGCGCACTGCCCTTCCGCGTGGGCACGGACCTCGCCTCGTTCGCGGCGCGGATCGGCGAACGCACCGGCAGCGAGCCGGAGTCCGACATTCCGCACGCACGCCGCCAGGACCTCGCGGCGATCATCATGCGCGCGATCGACGCCGAGCCCGACCGCCGCTACCGGAGTGCGGAGGCGTTCGCGGCCGACCTGCGGCTCTGGCTCGCAGGCATGCCGGTGCACGCGCGCACACGCGGCTTGCTCGAGCGCGCGCGCGACTGGGTGACGCGGACCACGCGCGCGTGAGCATGCGCCCGCGGCGCGGCGATCACTGCAGCCGGTACTCGCCGGGCTTTCGGACGAACGGCTTGGGCGCGTCGCCCGGAATCGCGATCGTCTTCGGCATGAGGTCGAGCTTCGACTTGTTGACCATGAAGTCCCAGGTCGCGATCTGACCGGAGTACGCGCTCTCGCGCGCCATCACGGCCATCATCGACGACTCGGCGGTCTGCCGCAGCTCGACGATCGGCTTGCCGGCCACGATCGACTCGACGAGTTCCTTGTGCTCCTGGCGGTACGCCGCGCCGAGACTGCCGGGGATCTTGAAGAGCTCCTTGCCCGAGCGGTCGGTGATCGTCGTGCCGCCGTCGAACGCACGGAGATACGCGATGCCCTTCGAACCGTAGACGACATTGTCGAGCTGGTTGTCGGCGTTCGGCCAGTGGCGCCCGGTGAACGACGCGATGCGTCCATCGGCGAACTCGTAGTCGCACGACACCGAGTCCCACATCTCGCTGTCCTCGGGCCGGTTCCAGCGGCTGCCCGACGCGAACACGCGCACCGGCGGGCCGCCCATGACCCAGTGGACGACATCGATGTTGTGCACGGCCTGCTCGGCGATCTGATCGCCCGAGAGCCAGATGAAGTGCATCCAGTTCCAGAGCTGGTACTCCATGTCGCTCATGCCGGGCTTGCGCTCGCGGTACCAGATGCCGTTCGAGCAGTAGCGCGCCGTCATGCCGACGACCTCGCCGATCATGCCCTCGCGGATGCGCTTGATGCCCTCGATGAAGCTCGTCTGGCGGCGGTACTGCGTACCCGTCACGATGGCGGTGCCCTGCGCGAGCGCCTGATCGTGCGCGGCGCAGCAGGCGTGGTAGCCCGCGGTGTCGACGCACACCGGCTTCTCGGCGAAGATGTGCTTGCGCGCGGCGACCGCGGCGGTGATGTGCACATGGCGGAAGCCCGGGCTCGTGGCGAGGATGACGAGATCGACATCCTTGAGATCGAGCAGCTTCTGGTAGCCGTCGAGGCCGCCGAAGATCCGCTCGTCGGGCACATCGACGCGCTTCGCGGCACCGTCCTTGTTGTGCGCCTCGGCGAGCGCGTCGCGCACGCCCTTCGCCTTGCCGCCGTCGAGGTCGGCGATCGCCACGATGCGCACATTCGGATTGATGCTGAGCGAGTCGTTCGCGGCGCCCGAACCTCGGCCACCCGCGCCGATGAGGCCGATGTTCACGACCTTGTCGGCCTTGGCCGACTGGAGCGATTCCCACGCGCCGAAGCCCGCGGGAGCGATGAAGCCGGCGGCGCCGGCGGCGGCGGTTGCGGCGAGGAAGTCACGACGGGTGGGATCGGTCATCTCTGCTCCTTGTTGACGCGCGGCGTGTCGTTGCGCGGACGCGCAAGATAGCGCCGACACCCTTCCTTCCAAGGGCGTGCGTGCTTCGAATGATCCAAATGCCGCCTTCTCCGGTCAGTGTGCCGACGGGGCGGACTCCGCACCGGGTGCCGGCCGCGGTCGTCCGAACAGCCGCTCGCGGATTCCCATGATCATCACGAACAGCGTCGGCACGACGATCTGGTCGACCACCACCGCACCGAGCATGCCGCCGAGCACGACCGTTCCGATCGACCGGCGGCTCTGCGCGCCCGCTCCCGTCGCGACGACGAGCGGCAGGATGCCGAGGATGAACGCGAAGCTCGTCATCAGGATCGGCCGCAGGCGGAGCATCGACGAATGGACCGCGGCATCGAGCGCCGACTCGCCGTGGCGGTACCGCTCGGCCGCGAACTCGGTGATCATGATGGCGTTCTTCGCGGCGAGGCCGACGAGCATCACGAGGCCGATCTGCGCGTAGGTGTTGAGGGCGATGCCCATGATGTTGAGCGCGACGAGCGCGCCGAGCACGGCGAACGCCACCGCGAGGAGGACATTGAACGGCAGCGCCCACGACTCGTACTGGGCCGCGAGCAGCAGGAACACCGCGACGAGCGCGAGCGCGAAGATGATGCCCGCGTAGCCTCCCGCCTCGATCTCCTGGTAGGTCGTGCCCGTCCACTCGTAGGTGAAGCCGTTGGGCAGCGTCTCGGCCGCGACCTCGGCGATCGCGCGGATCGCGTCGCCCGAGCTGTAGCCGGGGCCGGGATTGCCGTTCACCTGCACGGTGTTGAAGAGGTTGTAGTGCGTGGCGTTGTCGGTCGCGGTGCCGAGGTGGAGGTTGGCGATCGCCGACATCGGGACCATGCCGCCCTGCGCGTTGCGCACATGGATCGACATGATGTCGCGCACATCCATGCGCTGCGCGGCGTCGGCCTGGATCATCACGTTGTAGACCTTGCCGAACAGCGAGAAGTTGTTCACGAACGCCTGGCCGAGGTTCTGTCCGAGCGCCGTGTACACATCGCCGAGCGACACGCCGAGCAGCTGCGTGCGCGTGCGGTCGATCTCGAGCCGGACGACGGGCACGGCGTCGCTGAAAGGCGAGTTGACGCCGGAGAGCTCTGGGCGCTTCTGCGCGGCCTCGATGAACCCGCGTGCGACCTCGGCGAAGCGCTCGAAGCCCACGCCCTGCGCATCCTCGAGCTGCAGCTGCCATCCACCCGCGGACCCGAGGCCCGCGATCGGTGGTGGCGGAACGGGGAACACGTTCGCCTCGGGGATCTCGCGCAGCGCCGGCAGCGCGCGCAGGATGATCGCGCGCGCGTTCTCGGTGCGCGGATCGCGCTCCTCCCACGGCTTCAGCGTGACGATGAGGAACGCGGAGTTCGTCTGCGAGGTTCCCGTGAAGAAGTTGAAGCCCTCGATCTGCAGCACATTCGTCACGGCGGGATCGGCCGCCGCGATCTCGCGCGCCTGCTCGCTCACCGCGACGGTGCGCGGAAGCGCGGCACCCGGCGGCAGCTGCACGCCGATGAAGTAGTAGCCCTGGTCCTCGTTCGGGATGAACGCCGTCGGCGTGCGCGCGAGCAGCACGCCGATCGCGACGACCGCGGCCACGAAGCCGACCGCCACGAAGTACCAGTGCACGCCGAACCAGCGGACGATCGCGCCGTAGCGGTCGCGGATCGCGTCGAACACGCGGTTGAACACCACGAACGGCCGGAACTTCGTCGGCTCGTGGCCGGGCTTGAGGAAGACCGCCGACAGCGCGGGCGACAGCGTGAGCGAGTTGATCGAGCTGAGCACGATCGAGAAGGCGATCGTGAGCGCGAACTGGTTGTAGAGCTTGCCGGTGATGCCCGGCATGAGCGCGGCGGGGATGAACACCGCGAGCAGCACCATGCTGGTCGCGACGATCGGCCCCGTGACCTGCTCCATGGCCTTGACCGCGGCCTCGCGCATGTCCTTCGCGCCGTTCTCGATCTGGTGGTAGACATTCTCGACGACGATGATGGCGTCGTCGACCACGAGGCCGATCGCGAGCACGAGACCGAGCAGCGTGAGCGAGTTGATCGAGAAGCCGAACGCGGCCATGACCGCGAAGGTGCCGACGATCGACACGGGGATCGCGATCATCGGGATCAGCGTGGCGCGCCAGTCCTGCAGGAAGATGAAGATGACGATGAGGACGAGCACCGCCGCCTCGACGAGCGTCTTGATGAGCTCGTCGAGCGAGGCCTGCACGAAGAGCGTCGTGTCGTACGCGACCTCGCGCTCGATGCCCGGCGGGAACATGGGTGCGAGGCGCTCGATCTCCTCGCGGACCTTCTGCGCGACATCGAAGGCGTTCGCGTCGGGCAGCTGGTAGACGCCGATGAGCGCCGCGCCCTGCCCGTTGAAGTGCGAGGTGCTCGAGTAGAGGTACGAGCCCATCTCGGCGCGGCCGATGTCGCGGACGCGCACGACCGCGCCCGACGGACCCGTGCGCACGACGATGTCGTTGAACTCCTGCTCGTCGACGAGCCGCCCCTGCGTCGTGAGGTTCACGAGAAACGCGGGCTTGTCGGCGCTCGGCTCGGCGCCGATCGATCCGATCGCCGACTGCTTGTTCTGCTGCTGCACCGCGCGCGCGACATCGGACGAGGTGAGCCCGAGCGCGGCGAGCTTCGCCGGATCGAGCCAGACGCGCATCGAGTACTGCTCGAGGCCGAAGATCGTCACATTGCCGACGCCGGGAAGCCGCTTGAGCGCGGGCGCGACCGTGATGTCCGCGAGATTCGTGAGGTAGCGCGAGTCGTAGTCGCCGTCCGGCGAGCGCAGCGCGACCACCATCGTCATGTTCGACGACTGCTTCGTCACGGTGACGCCGAGCTGCTGCACCTCCTGCGGCAGCTGCGAGAACGCCTGCTGCGCGCGGTTCTGCACATCGACGGCGGCGATGTTCAGGTCGTAGCCGACCTCGAAGGTGCAGGTGATGATCGACTGCCCCGTGCTCGTCGAGTTCGAGCTCATGTACAGCATGCCCTGCACGCCGTTGATCTGCTGCTCGAGCGGGCTCGTCACCGCCTGCGCGACGGTCTCCGCGTCGGCGCCGTTGTAGATCGCGCTGACCTGCACGGTCGGCGGGACGATGGTCGGGAACTGCGCGATCGGCAGCGTGAACATCGTCGCCACACCCGCGAGGAGCATGATGAGCGCGATGACGGTCGCGAAGATGGGACGGCTGATGAAGAACCGCGACATGCGTGTGGCCTACCTTGCGGCTTCCTTCGCGGCAGGCTTGCCCGCGGACTGCTCGACGATCCTCGCGCCCTCGCGGAGCTTCTGCGTTCCCGCGACGACCACGCGGTCGCCGACCTTCAGTCCCTCGACGACGCCCGCGCGCTCCTCCTGGCGGATCGACAGCCGCACGCGGACATTCTCGACGGTGTCGTCCTGCTTCACGCGCCAGACGAAGAAGTCCGTCTCGCGGGCGACGAGCGCGGAGGTCGGCACCATGACGACATCGGGAATCTCGCCGAGATCGAGGTGCACATTGCAGAAGGTGCCGGGGCGGAACGCGCCGTCGGTGTTCGGAAAGGTCGCGCGCAGCATGATCGTCGCGGTCGAGGTGCTCACGACATTCGACGCGAAGCCGACGGTACCGCTGGCCTCGATGCCCTCCACGCCGCCGTACACGACGCGCGCGGGCACGGATCCCCCCGCCATGCGCTCGCGCAGCAGCGGCCACTCGGTGGCGCTCGGCGCGAACTCGACGAACATCGGATCGAGCTGCACGAGCTGGTTGAGCTGCACCGTGTAGCCGGGACCGACCATCTGGCCCTCGTACGCGGCGGTGTCGCCGATCATCCCGTCCATGGGCGCCGTGATGCGGCAGTACGAGAGGTTGAGTCCGGCGACATCGACCTGCGCGCGCGAGGCGTCGACCGCGGCGTTCGCGGCGGCGTACTGCGCGTCGGCCTGCTGGAACTTCGTCTCGAGCTGGTCGAACGCCTGCTTCGAGATCGCACCGCTTGCCGCAAGCGGACGGTTGCGCTCGACCTCGCGCTCGGCGAGTTGCCGCGCGGCGCGGGCGGCCGGCACCTGCGCCTCGGCCTGTGCGAGCGCCGCGCGCGCCTGCGCGAGCGACGCCTCGAACGGACGCGGATCGATCGTGTAGAGGAGGTCGCCCGCCTTCACGGTGGCGCCGTCCTCGACATGCTGCTTGTCGAGGAAGCCCGTGACGCGCGCGCTGATCATGACGGGGCGCACGCTGGCGGTGATACCCGGATAGGAGTGGACTCGCTCGACCTGCTCGGCCGCGACGACCACCGTGCGCACCGTGACCTCCGCCGGAGGCGGCGGAGGCGGCTCGGACCTGCCGCAGCCCGCCGCACATGCGATCGCCAGGAACAGACCCGTGACTGCGCTCTTCATCGCGACTCCTCTGCTTGCGACGCCGTTCATCGCGACGCCTCGCCCGCGGTGCGGGCCGACCGCTCCAACTGCTCGTCCTCGCTCCAGCCGGCGCCGAGCGCACGCTGCAGCGAGATGTATCCCTGCACGACCGCCGCACGCGCGCTCACCGCATCGCTCTCCGCGCCGAGCGCGGCACGCTGCACATCGAGGAGCGTCGAGTAGTCGGTCACGCCCGCGTCGTACTGCTGCTCTGCGATCGCGAGCGCGCGGCGCGCGCTTGCAAGCGCGGCGTCGGAGCGCCGGCGCGTCTCGCGCGCGTGCGCGTAGTCGGCGGCGCTCGCGCTCATGTCGCCGACCGCCGCGAGCACCGCCTGGCGGTACTGCGCGAGCGCGGCCTCGGCCTCGGCGCGCTGCTGACGCACGGCCGAGTCGATGCGTCCGCCCGTGAAGAGCGGCAGCGACAGCGACGGGCCGATCGAGTACGCCTTGTTCGAGAGGTCGCCGAGTCCATCGACTCCCGTCGATGCGATGTAGAAGGTGCCCGACACCGTGAGGCGCGGGAAGCGCTGCGCCTCGGCGACGCCGATCGCGGCCGTCGCGGCGACGAGCTGCTGGCGCGCGGCACGCACATCGGGGCGCCGCGCGAGGAGTTCCTCGGGAAGCCCGACGCCCGCGGCATCGGGCGCTTCCGCGATCGCCGCGGGTTCCGCCACGCGTGCGGCGAGGGTGGCGGGCGATTCGCCGCACAGCACCGCGAGCGTGGCGCGCGCGGATGCGAGCGCGGCCTCGATCTGCGGGAGCTCCGCCTCGACCTGCTCGAGCTGCGTCTGCGCGCGCTCGAGGTCGAGGGCGTTCGTGGTGCCCGCGTCGTAGCGCGCCTTCACGAGATCGCGCGAACGAAGCAGCGCATCGCGGTTCGCCACGAGCACCCCGCGCTGCGACTCGAGCGTGCGCAGCTGGATGTAGTTCGCGGCGACCTGCGAACGCACCGAGACGAGCGCATTGCGCAGCAGGTCGACCTGCGCCTCGGCGCCGGCCTTCGCGGCCTCGACCTGCCGGCGCACGCCGCCCCAGAGGTCGATCTCCCACGCGGAGAGACCGACTCCGTACGCGTACATGTCGTAGGGCTCGACGACGACGCCCGCCGCGGCGAGCTGCGCGATGTTCGTCTGCGTGCGCGTGTACTGCGCGCCCGCGCCGATCGACGGCCAGAGCTGCGACTCGCTCGCACCCACGCCCGCATAGGCCGCGCGCACATTCGCGATGGCCGCGGCGAGCGACTGGTTGCCGGCCTCGGCCTGCGCGATGAGCGCATCGAGCGTCGGATCGCCGAGCGCCCTCCACCACTGCGGCGATGGCTCGGCGCGCGTGTCGATCGACGGATCGTCCGGAAGCATCGCGGCCCCGGCATCGGGCGCCGCGATCGGCTCCGGCGCATCGGGGCCGACGGTGCACGCGGTCACGAAAAGCACGAGCCCGACGGTGGCGATGCGCCGCGTCGGGCTCGTCGGAGGATATGGAGGCTCCACGCGGGAGTGCATCCGCGCATGGTACCGCGCCCGAATGCAGGCGCTACCACGCGGCGCGATGCATCACTCGACGTCGTCGAGATCCTTGTAGCGGATGTTCGAGAGTGCGACGCTCATGCCCGCCATCAGACCCGCCTGGTCGCCGACATAGACGATCACGCCGTCCGTGAACTGCGCGCTGGCCGCCGCGCCTTCGTTCGCAGCGACCGCCGTGGCGGCGACATCGCCGGTCCACTTGCCGTCCTGGAAGCGACGCAGCGTCTTCGCATCCTCGAGGATCATGGCCATCTTGTAGCCCTGCGCCCCGAGCTGGAGACCGATCGAGCCGCTTCCGAGCGATGCCCATCCGATCTGCGATCCACGGCTGTTGAAGACCGCGCCGCGTCCGAAGGTGCCTCCGAAGAAGCCGACGCCCGCCTGCCCCACGCTCGGGAACACGATGTATCCGCCGCACGAGGCGATCTGCGAGTCGAACTGCTTCACATTCGACGAGAACCAGCGCATCGCCGCGTCGCTCTCGAGCTTGAAGGTCGCGCGGTTCTCCGTCTTGGGCGCGACATTGCATCCCGTGAGTGCAAGCGAACCCGAAACCGCCGCGGCGGCGAGCATTCGGTTCATGATGGTCGTGGTGTTCATGATGGACTCCGTTCTTCGATGCGGGCGCTCGACCCGCTCCCTTCCGAAAGGCCGCCTCCGATGCGACCTTGCGGCGGGAGTGTAACGCGCGCGCCGACGCAGGGATCCGGGTGCATCGGAAGCGGCGATTCGTGCGAAGATCGCGTCTCTTCCCCGCCACCGACGACCAGCCATGCCATCGCTCCACGACTCGATCTCGCTCCGCGGACTCATCTGTCCGAACCGCATCTTCATGGCGCCGCTCACCCGCCAGCGCGCGCGCACCCCGGGC
>JBEAQW010000247.1:0-4912 GCA_041163725.1 Planctomycetota bacterium | reverse complement strand
GCTCGCCGCACCGGACGACGGGCACGGCGTGATCACTCGTCGGGATGTCGGAGGCGGTTCTCTCGAGACCGTCTCCGCTTCACCACTCCTGCTGGCCCGGGGACGACGTTCAGGCCATGACCGCAGGATGGACTCGGGCGCGGGAGAGCGCGTAGGTCGCGACTCGCCCGAAACCCGAATGCGCTAGAACCGTCGGATACCCACTCCAACAAGCGTCCACTTTTCGGTAACGGAACGAGAGTAGGCCAGCCGACGGAAATACTTTCAACGTGCAGGGTGCATCGAGCATCTCCGGATGCAAGGGCGAATCACATAAAACCATCCTTCCATTGACCTTGTGTCTCCAAAGGGCATGGTTATGCGATCCAGCGGCCGTACCGTCAACGCCTGCGGCGTCGCACCACCGCGGCGGAGAGTCCGAGCAGTGCGATGGACCCCGGCGTCGGGACGCCGTTCAGCCCGCTGAGTCCGTGGAGCACGATCGTGCCGTTCCAGGTCCCAGTCGTGGTTGCGCCGCCGAAGCCGTTTCCGATCCAGAGTCGGAGCTTGCCATTCGAGGCGTCGATCGGGGTCGTGAACTCGATGGAGCGTGCCCGGCGACGCTCCTGCATCGGCAGGCCGTAGTTGGTCTCGGCGTCGACCGAGCCGACGCCCCCGAGCCCTCCGAGCCGGACTGCGCCCGCCTCGCTGAAGTCCGAGGCGGTGCTGAGGTAGATGCAGAGGTCGTCGGCGTAGGTGTAGTTCGTCCACGCGGTCATCACGATGTTGATCGTGGCGCCGGTGAGCATGCCGGTGAGGTCTCCCTCGCCCGTGAACGCCGTGAGTTCGGAGCCTTCCACGCGGAAGTTCGTGAGCGAGAAGACGACATCGGCCGAGGCGGTGCACGCGATGGCAGAAGCCGCACCTGCGGCGATCAGGACTTTCTGCATTTCCCAGTTCCTTTCCCTCGCGACCGAAGCCTCCCCATCGAGGCCTCCCGAACCGTGCTCCCTCGCTGCGGTTCGATCCGGTCGCTCCAACAGTGCGATCATGCCGTGTCCCGCGGAACAGGCAACCAATTCGGCCTGACACGGCTGCGATCAACGCATCGTTCGTTCGGCCTGCGCGGGTCGTGCGGGCAGGGCCGGGAATGCACGCTTCGGCGTGCGTGAAAGTGACAACGCCCCCACGGCCGTGGGGGCGTTGTCGGAAGGCATGAGTTGCCTCTTGGAGTTACTTGCGGCGACGGCCGCGGGCGGCGAGCCCTGCGAGTCCGAGCAGAGCGAGCGCGCCCGGCGTCGGGATCGCGTCCACACCGTGCAGGATGATGGTGCCCGACCAGGTGCCGCTGGTTCCCGCGGCGCCGTAGCCGTTTCCGAGCCAGATGGCGAGGTTCGGGAGCGTCATGTCGATGGACGAGGCGAGCATAACCTCACCCTCGACGATCGTGCCGACCGCGTCGGACGCGCCGGAAGGCCAGAAGTAGCGCTGCGCTGCACCGAGGTCGGTGTAGCCACCGATCTGGAGCATGCCATCGGTCGACAGCGGAAGCACGTCGACATAGACGCAGAGGTCGTCGGCGTAGGTGAAGGCGGTCGACGAGAGGAGCTCGGCGTTGACCGAGACACCCGTGAGGCTGCCGACGAGGGAGCCGGGCGCAGCGATCTGGGTGAAGTTGAACCCGTCGGAGACGAAGTTCGTGAAGTTCAGGACGACATCGGCAGACGCGGCCGACGCCAGCGCGGCAACAGCCACGCCGCAGGGAAGCAGGCACCTCATGGTGGACTCCAAGATGTGAGGGACAGAAGGGACAGGGATGGTCCGCACCGGACCAGTTGAGGGACGACAGACTCGAAGCTCTGCTGAGTTCTGCGGGAGATCCGTTGTGATCTGCAGAGCGGGACTCTCGCGCGTCCGTGGGACGACTTCCGCGCGGCCCTTCTTCCTCGCTCCGCTTCCAACATGCTGCGGTTGTGGGGTTTGTCAAACCTTCGAGGCGCCGATCCCCTCAGTTTGCGTCTCCAACAATCTTCTCCTTGCGTGATAGGCTTCGCCGCATGAAGGGTTCGCGTCAGACAGGGTCCGAAGAAATCGCGCAGATCGAGGCGCTGCTCGCGGCGCAGCGGTTTCCGGAGGCTCTTGCGCGTGCACAGCGATTCCTCGCGCGGAACCCGTCGAGTGCGGCTGGTTATGGAGCCGTCGCGCGCGCGCTGCTTTCGACGGGGCGGCTCTCACTTGCCGCGGAGCAACTCGTCCGGGGGCTGCGCGTGTCCCCGAGCGATCCCACGCTCAACCTCCTTGCGGGCATCGTCGACCATCGCCTCGGCCGGAGCGCCGAGGCCGTCGAGCGGCTTTCTCGCCTGCTTGCACGGAAGCCCGCGAACGAGGTGGAGGTTGCGGTCGCGCTCGCCGAGTCGCTGCACCGGGCGGGACGGCGTGAGGAACTCGACGCGCTGCTCGCCACTGGTGGCGCGTGGACGCGGGACGAGCGTTCGGCGGTGTTCGTCGCGCGGGCGCACGCGCGCGAGGATAGGGACGGCGCGATCGCACGCCTGCGCGAGGTGATGGGGAGTACGCGGAACGCGGTGCTGAAGCGGGTGGCGGGCTTCGAGGCGGTACGGCTTCTCGACGGGGCGGGTCTGTATCGAGAGGCGTTCGGACTCGCGGGCGAGGTGCATCGTGCGACGACGCCGACCTTCGACCTCGGTGCGCTCGAGGAGGATGTCGCGGGGCAGATGCGCCAACTGGAGCGCGGGGCGGCATGGTTCGCGCCGCACGCGGCAGAGGCCTCGGGGACGGCGTTCGTGGTCGGCATGCCGCGCAGTGGAACCACGCTCCTCGAGCAGATGCTCGACCGGCATCCGCAGATCAGTGGGATCGGCGAGTACGAGGGGCTCTTCGCGATCGGCGAGGAACTCTTGGGAATGGGCGCCTGGCCCGCGGGCCTGAAGTCGGTGGGCGCCGAAGCCGTCGCTCGGCTCGCCGGCGGGTACCGCGAGGGGGCCTCTGCGCGCGCGCGTTCGGACGCCTCGTGGACCTTCGACAAGACGCTGCATGCATGGCGCATGCTTCCTGCAGCCGCGCTCGTGCTGCCAGGAAGCGCGTTCATCCGCATCCAGCGCGATGCGCGGGATACCGCGATCAGCATGTATCTCTCGAACTTCCATCCACGCTCGTGGGGCTTCACGGCGTCGCTGCCCTCGATCCGACGCGTGATCGAGCTCGAACGACGCATCGTGCCCGCGATGATCGAGGCGCTCGGACTGCGCGCGGTCTCGCTTCGCTACGAGGATCTCGTTGACGAACCCGAGCGGGAGATCCGCCGGGTCCTCGAACTCCTTGGATTGCCGTTCGATCCCGCGGTGCTCGCGCCCGAGGCGAATACGCGCTCGGTGCTCACGCTCAGTCACGAGCAGGTGCGTCGACCGATCAACCGCTCGAGCATCGGCCGCTGGCGCAACTACGCGTTCGCCTTCGACGCGTCCTGGGACGCACTCGACTGAATGCAGGCGAGAAGTTCCGCGTGCAGTTCGGGCGCAGCGGCGATGACGCTGCCTCCGTGCACATCGTCGGCTCCCGAGAAGTCGCTGAAGCGGCCGCCGGCCTCGGCGAAGATCACGGGGAACGGTCCCGAGTCCCACGAATGCATGATGGGATCGAACCATGCGTCGGCGCGACCCGTGGCGACGAGCATGCCGCCGTAGCAGTCGCTCCAGCCGCGTACGCGCCCGGCCGAGCGGGCGACCGCGACGAGTGCGGGCGTTCGTCCCGCGCGCTCGAAGTACTCGAGGCCGGTGGTGCAGACGAGCGCGTTTGCAAGTGGCGTCGTGGTCCGCACGCGCGCGGGCGTGCGCGCGGTCGCGCCGGACGCGTCGCGGCGTTCCCACCAGGCGCCGCGTGCCTCTGCCGCCCACAGGCGCTCGCCGAGTGCCGGCATCGAGCAGATACCCGCGCGGATCCGGCCGCTGTGCTCGAGGCCGATCAGCGTGCCGAAGAGTGGCACGCCCGCGGCGTACGAGACGGTTCCATCGATCGGGTCGACGATCCAGCGCCAGCCGCTCGCGCCTTCGACGGCGCCGTACTCCTCCCCGAGCAGGCCGTCCGACGGGAAGTGCGCGAGGATCTCGGATTTGAGGACGGACTCGATCTCACGGTCGACCGCGGTGACGGGCGACGCATCGGCCTTCTCGGACACATCGAGGTCGGTGGACTGGAACGAGCGGAGCGCGATGCGCGCGGCCTGCTCGGCGACCGCAAGCATGAGGGAGACGCGTGGCTCGAGTTCGGCGGTCAGGGGCATGGGGCCATGGTAGTGGTGGTGGTTTCGCCTGGCTGCGTCTGGCGGCCGGCGCGGTGCGGTTGCGCAGGCGGTCCGAGAGCGCGCCGAAAGTGGAATCGTCGCCGGGAAGTGGTCGAAACCTCGCGCGCGTCGTGCGTATTGTCGGGAACCATGCGGCGGAGCGGACGGAACCGATCGACCCGAGAAAGCAGCGGAGCCCGAGGAATCGCGGCATCCGCGTTCCGAGCGCTTCCGGCGGTGCTTGCCCTCGTGCTCTGCGCGTCGGGCGCCTCGGCGGAGTTCGTGTACGACGGCTCCGATGGTGGCTCGGGCGGTGCATCGGGCCAGTCGAACTCGTCGTCGCGGGGTTCGTCGGATCGCAACGACGCATCGGGCATCGTGCGCTGGCCGCAGCCGAGGGGGGGCGCAGAGGGTTGGAGCTTCGAGTTCGATCAGGCCGCCTGGAGCGCGCACCCGTCGCAGGGGTTGCTCGGCACGGTGCTCGTACCCGTTCGCCCCCGCGAATGGCAGGCGTTCGGGGCTTCGGGGCCGGTGCTCGTCGATGGCATGTTGATCGAGGCATACGACCTCAATGCGTCGCTCTGGTGGAACGGCGCGGTCGGAATGGTCTCGAGCGCGCGGGTCGTCGACGAT
>JBEAQW010000246.1:0-7975 GCA_041163725.1 Planctomycetota bacterium | reverse complement strand
CGCGAGATCGGACGCCTGCGGGAGATCGCCTTCCGTGCCGTGGGAGAGGGTAGCGGACACCCCGTCGACCTCGACCGCTTCGACGCGAAGTATGTGCAACTGGTGCTCTGGGACCGGGAGTCCCGTCAGATCGTGGGCGGCTACCGGGCCGGCATCGTGACCGAACTCACGCGCGAGCAGGGGATCGACGCGCTCTACACATCGACGCTGTTCGAATACTCGCCGCGGATCGTCGAGAAGCTGGGCGATGCGATCGAGCTCGGGCGCTCGTTCGTGCGCATCGAGTACCAGCGTCAGCCGATGCCGCTGTCGCTCCTCTGGCGCGGCATCGGGGTGTTCATGGTGATGAACGGGTTCCGCGTCATGTTCGGCCCCGTGTCGATCTCCAACGACTACAACTCGATGTCGAAGGAGCTCATCATGGAGTTCCTCGAACGCCATCGCCTCGCGAAGCCCTTCGCGCCGCTCATCACGCCGCGACACCCGCCGATGCGGCGTGGAATCGCGGCGTGGTCCGACCGGGAGCGTGCCGCGGCGACGGGCCATCTCGCCGATGTGGAGCGCCTCGTCGAGGAGATCGAGCGCGGGCAGCGCGCGGTACCCGTGCTGCTGCGCCACTACCTGCGCCTCAACGCGCGTCTCCTCGCCTTCAATGTCGATCCGGACTTCGGCGATGTGCTCGACGCGCTGATGCTCGTCGACATCACGCAGATCGACGAGCGCATCATCCGCCACTACGCGGGCGACGAGGCGATCGCCGTGCTGCGCGCGCGGTTCGGGGTCGACGGCGCCGCCGGTGACGCCGGCCTCAGTGCACGCTGATCGAGGGCTGGCTGAACTGACCGAGCATCGACAGCATGGAGATCCGCTGTGCGACGCCGTGGGCGATCTTGTCCAGCTCGGCGCCGAGGCGCGCGTCGTTCCAGTTCGCGAGCGGCGTACCGCGGTCGCTGTTGACGCGGAGCGCCGTGCGGATCGCGATCGGTCCGAGGAAATGCAGTCCCATCGAGTGCGCCATGATCTCGGCGCCACCCTTGCCGAAGAGATCGTGCTCGCGTCCGGTGTCGTCGATGAACGAGCTCATGTTCTCGACCACGCCGAGGACGGGGACGCCGAGTTGCTCGAACATCTTCGCGGCGCGGCGCGCGTCGTCCTGCGCCACCTGCTGCGGCGTGCAGACGATGACCGCGCCCGAGAGCGGAAGGAGCTGCGACAGCGTGAGCGCGACATCGCCGGTTCCCGGCGGAAGATCGATCACGAGGTAGTCGAGCTCGCCCCATTCGGTCTGCGTCGCGAGCTGCTTGAACGCGCCGTGCGCCATCGGGCCACGCCAGATGAGCGGCTTGTCGGCGTCGACGAGCTTTCCGATCGTCATCGCCTTGATGCCGTGGACCTCGAACGGAAGCAGCATGTTGCCGCGCGCCTGCGTCGGCTCGTCCTCGAGCCCGAGCATCGTGGGCGCGCTCGGACCGTAGATGTCGCCGTCGAGGAGTCCGGTGCGCGCACCCATCCGCGCGAGCGCGACCGCGAGGTTGATCGCGACCGTCGACTTGCCGACGCCGCCCTTGCCGGCGCCGACGGCGATGACCTGCTTGACGCCCGGCAGGGGGTTGGCGCCATCGCGCGTGCGCTCGTTCGCGGCGCGGACATCGGCGGTGAAGGTGACCTCGACCGCGGGTGCCGCGTTGCCGGTGTCGGCTGCCTTCGCGCGGACCGCGGCCTCGATGTCGCCCCGGATCTTGTCCTTCATGGGGCAGGCAGGGGTGGTCAGCTCGACGGTGATCGCGGCTCGGCCACCCTCGGCCTTCGCTTCCTTGACCATGCCCAGCGTGACGAGATCCTTCTGGATATCGGGGTCGAGGACGGTACGGAGGGCGTCGAGGAGATCGGCGTTGGTCAGCGGCATGGTGGCACTCGCGGGAAAGCGGGAGATCGTAGCGGGATTTCCTGCACCAATCCGCAGCGGGAGGGCGAAAGGAGGGGTATCAGCGGCCATCTCGACCGCGTTCGCAGCAGGAAACAGCCATGACGACACCGCTTGTTCTCGCGCTCCTCGCCCTCTCGCTCCAGAATCCGCCACCGGCATCCTCGACGCCCGCCGACGACCTCCTCCGTGGGCCCTCGGTGCCGCAGGACGCGCTCAAGTCCGAGCGCGAGCGGCGCCAGGGCGGGGAGAAGCTCTCCCGTCCGATGCTCGAACAGCGCGTCTACTTCGCGACGCTCGATGCCTTCGCGTTCGATGACGCCACGCGCGGTCGCGTGAAGGAGCTGCGGGAGCGTTTCACCGCCTCGGTGGCGGCCTACGAGAAGGACGCCGAGGTCAAGCGGAAGGCCATCTTCGAGAAGCGCAAGCGCGAGGCCGAGCCCGGCAAGCCGCCGAGCGACGACTTCAAGCGCGCGATGAACGAACTCGAGGCGGCGCGCCCCAAGCTGCGCGAACTGCAGGCGAAGGTCGACGAGCTTCTGTCGAAGGACGACGCGGTCGCGCTGCGCAAGGCGTTCGACGACGGCATGAAGCGCGCACGCGCGGAGATCACCAGGCGCGAGGAAGAGGCCCGGAAGCGGAAGGAAGCGGAGCGTCGCGAGAAGAAGGGCGAGAAGCCGGAGATGGAGAAACCCGAGATGGAGAAACCCGAGATGGAGAAGCCGGGCTGAACGGCGGGTGACGCGCCGAGCATGGGCGTAGGAGACAACGACGAGCGCAACGACGAGCGCAACGATGAAAGCAACGATGAAAGCAACGAAGGGCTCCGCATCTGCGGAGCCCTTCGCTCGTTTCGTGGAGGATCGTGCGTCGGATCAGCCGCCGCCGAAGACACGCACATCGTCGTACTCGTTCACGATGAACGGCCCCGTCGGATTCGCGGTCGACACGATGTCGACCTGCGGGGAACCGGGCGATCCGCGGCCGTCAAACTTCGAGAAGAACACGCCGTCGCGCCCGGCCGAGATCGCCACGATCGCGCCGCGCGGAGCACCCTGCTGCGGAAGTTCGGGCTTGCCGTAGCTCACGCTGCGGATGATCTGGGCGAGCGTCGCGTTGCGGTTGTTGGCCGCGGCCGAGCGCAGGATGCTGTCGGCCTGCGTGAGGCCGAACTCGCCGAGCGCGTTCGAGTTGAGGTACGGGTTGATGCCCTGCCACGCGAACATGCAGTCGTTCATGGGCTCGGTCGGAACCGAACCGGCGACCATCGTCGTCGCGGTCGGGCGGAGCTGGCGCAGGTACAGGATCGGCTGACCCCACGAGTCGACGAGGTCGGGAATGCGGAGCGGATCGGCCGAGTAGCGGTCCTCCGCGGCCGCATCGGAGAGGTTCTGGCCCGGTGCCGCGATCAGGTCGGTCGACTTCGGCGAGAAGAACGACTTGTACTGCACGCCACGGACGCGCGGGCCTTCGCCGAGCTTCAGCGGGTTCACGCGGATGCGGTAGCTGCCGGCCTGGCCACCATTGAAGGTGAGTTCGGTCCAGCTGTTGTAGGGCGCGACGTTGTAGTTCGGATCGTCCTCGGGAATCGCGCCGCCACAGAGGTGGAGCAGGGCGTTCTCAGTCGAGGAGATCTGCGGGTCCGCGGCGAGGATCGCCTCGGGCACGATGCCCGGGTAGTAGCCGAACTGCTGCTGGAAGGTCTCGCAGGCCTTGATGAACTCCTGGAGCAGGTTCTCCGTCTGCGTCTTCTTGGCGCGCTCGTTCACCCGGCTCAGGGTCGGCAGCAGGATGCCCGCGAGCAGCGCGATGATCCCGATCACCACAAGCATCTCGGTCAGCGTGAACGCGCCGCGCGCGCTCGAGCGGGAGGTACGGACGGATCGACGGAAACGGAAATCGGTCATGGGGAGAATCCTACCGTGCCGCGGAGTGAAACGCGCCAGGCCCGTGGGAGCTCCGCGGACCTTCGCCGGGCATCGGCAATCTACGATTCCGCAGCGGGGAAGGCCGCGGTTCTCGTTCCGAAGTCACTTTGGACTCGTTGGTTGGGGCGGGCGCCATCCGGCCCTCACGCGCTCTCAGCGGGCCTGGCGAAGCCCCTCGTAGGCCGCGATCGCCACGGAGGTCGCGAGGTTCAGGCTTCGGACGCCGTCCGTGCCCGGCATCGGGATGCGGAGGATGTGGTCCGCACCGAACCGGCCCTCCACCCATGCGTGCGTCTCAGGCCCGACGCCGGTCGATTCCTTCCCGAAGAGCAGGTAGTCGCCCTTGCGGAATGTTCCGCTGAAGTGGTCGGAGTGGCCGTGCGAGCTGAAGAGCCAGAGCCGCTCGGGCGCCTCGCTCTCGAGGAATGCCTCCCACGACGCGTGCTCGCGGCAGTCGACGAGATGCCAGTAGTCGAGGCCCGCGCGTCGCCGGGCCTTCTCGTCCATGTCGAAGCCGATCGGATGCACGATGTGCAGACGACATCGGAGCGCGGCGGCCGTGCGCCCGATGTTCCCGGTGTTGTTCGGGATCTCGGGGTGCAGGAGAACGATGTGGAAGAGCGGCTCGGCGGAATCCACGCGGTCTCAGCGCTCGAGTTCGTCCTTCGAGAGCGGGCGCTGGAAGCCGGTGCCCTTCGCGCGGTCGGCCTTGGCCTGCGTGATGCAGATCAGGCACCAGGCGGTGCAGACGGCGAGCCAGAGGGCGTTCGAGAAGAGGACGGGGATCATGGCGTGGATTCCTAGACGGCTGGACGGTACTTGCTGCTCGGTCTTGCGAGTCGGATGGTCTGAAGGTGACCTTCCGAGTATCGGCGAAAGTGAAGCGCCCCCCGCGGGATTCGAACCTGCGACCTGCGCTTTAGGAAAGCGCTGCTCTATCCAGCTGAGCTAGGAGGGCGGGCAGGGGTCGGAGTATACGGGCTTCCGCGGCGGTCAGCGCAGCGCCTCGCGGAGCGTCAGGAGCGATGCATAGCCGTTCCAGACGATGAAGACGAGGAGGAGGATCGGCGAGACCGCGAGGCTGTTGGGGTCGATGAGATCCCAGACGAACACGCCCGCGAGGGCGGCAGTCGCGAGAAGGCCCCCGAAGCCGTACACGAGGTCCGTCGCCGGTTTGCGCGCCAGCGCGAGCGCCGTCGAGATCGTGAAGAGCACGGCGCTCGCCCGAAGCACCCAGACGAACGCGATCCAGAGATGAATCGGCTCGCCGCGGCTGCCATGCGTCTTGAGGCTCACCAGAAAGCCGTAGTAGCCGAAGACAAGCGCCGAGAGAAGCGGCGCGAGGACATCGGGCGCCTGGCGCCCTCCGCCATGGGGTCCGCCGGCGCGGCCAAGGGGACCGTTGCCCGAATCCATGCTCGTCATGGCCGTAGAGTACAGGCTCCTTGCTTCCGCTCCTGCGTCAGATCTTCTCCGACTGGCCGATCGCGGCGCCGCTTCTGATCGCGCTCCCGATCGTGCTCGCGCTCGGCACCGCGCTGGCCGTGCTCCTCGATCGGCGGGGGCGGTCGCAGAGCGCGATGTCGTGGCTGCTGCTCGTCGTGATCGCGCCCCTCGTCGGGCCGATGCTCTACTGGACCTTCGGCAAGGCCTGGTTGTCGCGCAAGCGCGAGCGTGCCTACCGCGAGATCGTCGAGCAGCGTCGCGAGGCGCGGCTCCGGGAGGAGGTCTCGGGGGCCGGCGGTTTCCGACGGACGGCACGCGAGGCGGTGCTCCGCGTGCTCGACCAGGACCAGCGGCATCTCGCGGTGCAGGCCGCGTCGGTGTCGGGCGACTTTCCGGTCGGCGGCAACGACATCGACCTCTACGAGAACGCCGACGACCTCTTCGACCGCATGGCCGCGGACATCGATGCGGCGGGGCAGCATGTGCACATCGAGTTCTACATCGCGCTCGACGACACGACGAGCGAGCGCGTGTTCTCCGCGCTCGAGCGCGCCGCGCAGCGCGGGGTCGCGTGCCGGCTCCTGCTCGATGGAATCGGTTCGCGCGCGTTCCTCGCGAGCGAACGGCGCCGCGTGCTCGAGGCCGCGGGGGTGCAGGTCGTCGAGGCGCTTCCCGTGGGATTCGTGCGCCGTCGCTTCGGCCGCATCGACCTCCGCAACCACCGGAAGATCGTCGTCATCGACCGCACCGTCGGCTACATCGGAAGCCACAACCTCGCCGCGCGCGACTTCAAGGTGAAGGAGAAGTACGCGCCGTGGATCGACGCCACCATGCGCGTCTCGGGCGCGGCGGCGAACGACCTCCAGAAGATCTTCGTCGAGGACTGGTTCCTCGAGACCGACGAGGAACTGTGGAATCTCGTCACGCAGGGCGTGCTCGACGGCCACATGCCGGCGCTCGCGCAGGTCCTCGGCACTGGGCCGGCGACCTACCAGGGCGCGATGCCGCAGGTGGTGCTCTCCATGGTGCATCTCGCCGAGGAGGAGGTCGTGCTGACGACCCCGTACTTCGTACCCGACGAGCCGTCGCTCGCATCGCTGCTGACGGCGGCGCGGCGCGGCGTGCGGACGGTGCTCGTCGTACCCGAGCAGAACGACTCGATGCTCGTGAAGCTCGCCAGCAGGAAGTTCTTCCAGCAGCTGCTCGATGCGGGTGTCGAGATCTGGCAGTACCGCGGGGGGCTCCTGCATGCCAAGACGATCGTGGTCGACGGCCGCACCTGCCTCATGACGAGCGCGAACCTCGACCGACGCAGCTTCGAGCTCAATCTCGAGGTGAGCATGGTGGTGTACGACGAGATCGCGAGCGCCAAGCTCCGCGCGGTGCAGGAGGGCTACCTGCGGAAGTCGTCCCGGATCGACCCGAAGTGGTGGTACGGCCGGCCGGCGTGGAAGCGCCTCGTCGAGAACGCGGTGGGGCTCCTGTCGCCGATCCTCTGATCGCCGCTCCTCCGATCGAGGGGCGGTGCGGCACCGGTCAAAAACGCCCCGAGCGGCCGCGTGCGCGGCCGCTCGGAATGCCGATGGGCGGACTCGAACCGCCGACCTTCGGGTTATGAATCCAACGCTCTAAACCAGCTGAGCTACATCGGCGTGGATCGCGGAGTATAGCGGAAGTCGCGATGCGCTCAAGCCGCGTGAAACGGGCCGAGAACCGTGGGTTTCGCCCGTTCCGCCTACTCGCCCGCCCGTCGCAGGATCCGGCGGAGGAGTCCGGCGATCGCGCGTTCGCGACGGGGCGCCGTGCGCAGCGAGCACTCCCAGACCGTCAGCACGCGCCACCCGAGCCGTCGCAGCGCGCGGGCGTTGCGACGATCGCGCTCGACATTCGCATCGAACTTCGCGCGCCAGAACGCGCGCCGCGTGCGCGGCTCGCTCGAGAGCGTGCAGCCGTGGCGATGCCAGAAGCAGCCGTGCACGAAGACGACGGTGCGATGCTTCGGCAGCACGATGTCCGGGCGCCCGGGCAGCCCGCGGCCGTGGAGCCTGAATCGGAAGCCTGCGCGGTGCAGCGCGGAGCGAACGAGCACCTCGGGCTTGGTGTTCGTCCCGCGGATCCTCGCCATGAGCGCGCTGCGCTCGGATCTCGTCAGTGTGTCGGCCACGGATCCAGCGCGCTCACGCGGTCACGGCCTTCGGCGCGCTGCGGACCCAGCGGCGTCCGAGCTCGGTCGCCGCGAAATCGGGCTCGCGGCTCGCGATCGCGGCGGCGACGAGGCCCATGAACATCGGGTTCGGCGCAAGCGGACGGCTGGTGAGCTCGGGGTGGAACTGGCCGCCGACGAAGTAGGGGTGCATCGACTGCGGGAGCTCGAGAATCTGCATGATCGGGAACTTCGGGTGGCGTCCGCTGAAGCGGAGCCCCGCGTCCTGCAGCCGGGCGATGTACTCGGGCTCGACCTCGTAGCGGTGGCGGAAACGCTCGCGCATCTCGGTCTTGCCGCCGTAGAGGAAGCTCGCGAGCGAGCCCGGCTCGAGCTGCACATCCTGCCCGCCAAGCCGCATCGTGCCGCCCATGATGCCCTCGAGCTTCTTCTGGTCGGGGAGCTCGGAGATCAGCGGGTGCGCGCAGTTGGGCTCGAACTCCGTCGAGTTGGAGCCGGCGAGCTCGAGCACAT
>JBEAQW010000245.1:0-4110 GCA_041163725.1 Planctomycetota bacterium | reverse complement strand
GCGATGGCCGGCGGCGTCTCGCGGGTCGTGACCCTCGAGGCCCCGCGGTTCCGCGTCGACGAGGCCGCGCTACGGGCCGCCATCTCCCCGCGAACGCGCGTGCTGATGGTGAATACGCCGCACAATCCGACGGGGCGCATCCTCGACGATTCGGAGCGCGCGGTGATCGCTCGGGTTGCGCGCGAGTTCGATCTCATCGTGATCAGCGACGAGGTGTACGAGGAACTCTGGTACGAGACGCGGCACCGAACGCTCGCGATCGAACCCGGTATGCGCGAGAGAACCATCGTGCTCGGTAGCCTCGGCAAGAGCTTCTCCTTCACCGGATGGAAGGTCGGTTGGGCAATCGCCCCCGAACCTCTCGCCGCCGCCGTGCGAGCCGCGCATCAGTTCACGACATTCTGCGCGCCGACTCCGCTTCAGGTGGCGGCCGCGGCCGCGCTCTCGGCGCCGGATTCGTACTTCGAGGAGTTCCGTGCCGAGTACCGCAGCCGCCGCGATCGGATGGTCCATGGACTCCGAGATTGCGGCTTCCGCTGCGAAGCGCCCGAGGGAAGCTACTTCGCGCTTGCGGATCACTCGGCGTTCGGATTCACGGACGACTTCGCATTCTGCCGGCACCTGGTCGAGCATGGCCGGGTTGCGGCCATTCCGCCAGGCGCGTTCTACGCGAACAAGGAGAAGGCGCGGACGCTCGTCCGCATGGCCTTCTGCAAGCGGGAGGAGACGATCGATGCGGCGCTCGAGAGATTGAGGGACTACCGCGATCGTTTCGCGGCAGGCGCATGCTGCGCCACGGGGGGATGAGATGAAGCACCTGTTCGAGGCGCGCGAGGTGTCGGCATGGATCGATCCCACCCGCATCGAGCGGGCCGAACGGGTCCTTTCGGATCCGCGACTTCATCCGACGCGCATCGGGAGCAGTGATGCGCGCACCCGCCGTCAGCTCGCGGAACGATTCGGCGCCGAGGCGTTCGATGATCTTCGCATGCTTGCCGTCGCGACCGACACCGTGCTGTGGGTCGACCGCGACGCGCCGCTCGGCGAGCGCGAATGCGATGTGCTTTCGAGCGAGGACATCGCGCTTGTCAGCGGTTCCTGCACGCTCCCGTTCCTGCTCGCCGTGCCGCAATGCGAGATGGCGCCGAGTTTCCGTCGGATGAGCGTCGGGGGCGCTCTCCTCGGAGTCTGCGATGCGTTCGGGCGGGTCGATGTTCTGCAGGCGTCGGTCGCCGTGCCGTCGTCGCATCACCTTTCGGAGGGACTCCGGGTCGCGGCGGCGGCCGCGATCGCGGTGCTGGGGCCGATCGATCAGGTCACCGCCTTCGAAGTCCTCGAGGGTGCCATGACCGCGAGCGTCGTCGGGCAGCGTGGGCTCGGGACCCTCGCGGTCGGCGTCGGAACCGAGGCAGTCTCGCTGACCCTGATCGGAGACGGCGGCCTGGCCGCGGTGACCTCGGGGCTTGTCGCGTGGCGGAGGCAGGATGGCGCGTGGGTCGAGGAGACGCGGCTCTCCTCCGATGGCGACGAACCGATCATCCGCACGATCCTCGAGGCCGAGCGCCCAGCGACCGTCTCGAACGGACTCGCGTCGATCGACGACTCGAATCGCCGTGCGCGCCTTCGCATCGCGGCACTGGTCGACACGCTCAGGCTTTCCGCGCGCACCGCGCAGGCGGAGAGCGTGGAGGCGATGCTCCGCGGTTTCGGCGTCGATCCTCTCAGTCTTCAGCATCGGTCGGGCTGAGATGCCCGTGCTGCGGTTCCGCGCGGCGAGCATGCGCGAAACCGCAGAGCCATGCACGGCGTGCAAGCAAAAGTAGCAAGGCCGCGCCAGCTGGCGCGGCCTTGGAACACGGTGCGGGTCGACGGAGCGAATCGAGACGGGGACGCCGCCCACTCGCTGCGCCAACGATCACGCGTTGATCGAAAGCACCTCGATGCGGGTGTAGTGCTGCTTGTGGCCGATCGTCTTGCGGTAGCCCTTGCGGCGCTTGTACTTTCCGACAAGCACCTTCGGTCCATCCGCCTCACCGACGACCTTGGCGGTCACGGTGGCGCCGGAAAGGTAGGGCATGCCGATCTTGGCGGCGGCGCCGCCGGCGACGTTGCCCACCGCGAGGACCTTGTCGAAGGTCAGCGTGGAGCCATCGGCCGCATCATCACGCAGGTCGATGTCCAAAATGTCGCCCTGCTGAACCTTGATCTGGGTACCGCTGTCTTCGATGATCGCGTACATGTCTTCGTTCCTTGACCCCCCGAGGGATTTCAGGGGAACGGAGAAGGATACCAAATCCATCCGAATCTTCAACCGGTTCGCGACGGGGGTTCGGCCTGTGGGACCCGCGGGTACACTTCGGATGTATCGAAACGGCCGCTCGTCGGGCCCCGCCCGCCGGGAGGAAAGTCCGAGCACGACAGGATAGGGTGGTGGGTAACTCCCACCGGCCGGCTGCGCGGCTAGGGAAAGTGCCACAGAGAACAGACCGCCGATGGCCTCTGGCCAGGCAAGGGTGAAACGGTGCGGTAAGAGCGCACCGCCCGTCCGGTGACGGACGGGGCACGGCAAACCCCACCTCGTGCAAGCGCAAGCAGTTCCGGAGCATTTCGGTGCTCCAGCCGTGATCCGCGGTTCGGAACAGGTCGCGTGCTAGAGCCTGCGGGAGACCGCTGGCCCAGAGAAATGGCCGTTGCCCGCCGTCAGGCGGGAACAGAACTCGGCTTACCGATACACGCAGCGATGGGCGGCCTGTCCGAGAAGGGCAGGCCGCCCTCCATTTTGCAAGCTACTGCCGCCTGGAGACACGAGATGTCGGCGCGACGCGGGGCCGCCGCCACAATCCGTGGGGGCAGACCCCCCAAGGGAGATGTTCATGTTTTTCCCTTGCCTTTCTCCCGTGAACCGCCAAGATACCGCCTCTTCGGGAGTCCCCGAGGTTGGTCGCCCCGACGGGCGGTCGAGCGCGGCAATCGCAAGGCAGCGGCCGCGGCTGCAGAGAGTCAGGTATTGCGTCGACGCAATGGTTGGACGCCCGAGCGGCGCTGATGGAAGGGGTCCCCCAACTCCATCCGCGCCTCGCGATGGGCCTCGATGGTTCCTTCCGAATCCCCGATCCCGGGTGCAGTTCGGAAGCGTCCCAGCGGGGTGTAACCCGAACCGACGAGTTCGAACGAGCCTTCAACGGATGACGAACGCCTGAACGAGACAGGCCTGGCGAAAGCACAGGCAGATGACGCAGGAAGCCATGCAGAACGAGAGCAACGAGTCGAATCCACTTCCCGCTGGTCCGATGCAGACTCCGTCCCCGAGTTACTCGGGCGGCGGATCAGCCGCGCCAACGAAGTCCTCGAGTCTCCAGAACTACCACATGCTCGCCTTCCGGAAGGCGCTCCATCCCGAGTTCTTCGGGATCGAAGGACGCCAGCATGTCCAGCACGGCGACTACGAGACCGAGGCATGGATCTTCAAGGGCGGCCACAGCCTGCGCTTCACGCTGCAGGGATTCTGCATGTCCGAAATCGTGGTCGAGCACATCGACCAGATTCCGGACCGTGGCCTCATCGCGGCGCTTCCGTGCGCCGGCGAGCGCGACTTCGAGGAGAAGGTCGCCGAGAACCTCGTCTACATGACCACGATGCAGACCGAGACGCTCTCCGACCACCTGTATCTCGGTACCTACAAGGAGATGCTCCAGCACGCGCGGGAGAACGACTCGCTGTTCGCTGTCTGGACCGATGGAGCCGGGAAGCCGAATCTGTCGCTCATCGATGTACAGCACTTCCGCAGCGAGGTGCACGTGCAGGGATATCACCTCCGTTCCGACTGCGGGCTCGTGCTGAGGACGCAATCGATGGTGCAGGTCGTCACTCCCAAGAAGGGTGCTCGGGCCGACGTGAAGTCCCGCGGAACCGGGCGCGACGGCGGCAGGAGGCGCTGAGCCCATGCCGAACGCGAGCGGTCGGCTGATCCGCGCCGAGACCGTTTGCTCTAGCGAGGTCGGTCGATGAGCCGGCTGTTGCGACGCGGGCGTCTCGAGGTCGAGACCGACATCCTGCTCGGGTGCGATCTCGTGGCGCTGCCTTCGGGGTCGGAGAGCATCGCGGGCGATG
>JBEAQW010000244.1:0-6849 GCA_041163725.1 Planctomycetota bacterium | reverse complement strand
CACGATCGTCGACCCGAACTGCGCTGGACTTCCGACCAGCGTGAGCTGCGTGTGGATGCACCCGACCTCGACCACGCCGGCCTGGGGCCCCTGCCCGGGAGTCCTGAAGTGCGACTGCTTCCCCGAGATCGAGTTCGCGTGCCAGTCGCTCGTCGTGGAGTGCCGGAACCCCGCCGCCCCGCGTCAGGAAGGAGACCTGTGCCCGAACTGCCGGCAAGGCGGTTGAGTCGGGCTTGATGCGCACGCCACCGGACGGGGCCGTCCTCGCATCGCGCGCCCCGTCCAGTGCGCACCGCAGCACATCGCATCTTTGCTTCGCGGGCATGGGGGAAAGATCTTGCCCCATGGGAAAACCCGCGAAGCCCCCGAACGGCCCATCCGCCGTTCGGGGCAAAAAGACGCCGGCGCTCTCGGAATCCGAGAGCGCCGGCGCTTCCTTTCCGCCTGACACGGACGCGAGTCCATGGGGCGGTTCCACGTGTGCGAGACGGTGCGTGGACACCGTTGAGTGGCGTACTCGATGACTATATCTCCAAACGCAACCCGTGCCGCCTGGGGTTCACGGATTCGTAGGTCCGTGACGCTCAGCCGAGTTCACGGGCTCAGAGGATCTCGGCGGCGAGGCTTGCGAGGTTCGACCGTTCGGTCTTCGAGAGCGAAACATGGCCGGCGATCCGCTGGCCCTTGAACCGTTCGATGCAGTGGGCAAGGCCGTTCGACTGGGCATCGAGATACGGATTGTCGATCTGCAGGATGTCGCCGCAGAGGACGATCTTGGTTCCATCGCCCACACGCGAAACGATCGTCTTAATCTCATGGGGCGAGAGGTTTTGCGCCTCGTCGACGATCATGAACTGGTGCGGGATCGACCGGCCGCGGATGTAGGTCAGCGGCTCCATGACCACCCGCCCCGTCGCCATCAACTGATCGAGCCGCTGCTCGGCGGTCCGGCTCTCGGGACGCTCGTCGATATGACTGCCGCGGGTCGAGAGCAGGTACGAGATGTTGTCGAAGATCGGCTGCATCCACATCGACAGCTTCTCGTCCTTGTCGCCCGGCAGGTAGCCGATATCCCGTCCGAGCGGCATGATCGGACGCGCGGTCAGGAGCTTGTCGAAGCGCTCCTCCTTCAGCGTCTTGTGGAGGCCGGCGGCGAGCGCGAGCAGCGTCTTGCCCGTTCCCGCGGGTCCGGTGAGCGTGATGATCTTCACATCGTCGTCGAGCAGGAGCTCGAGCGCCATCGTCTGCTGGACATTGCGACCCATGATGCCGTAGACCGGCTTGCGCGGCCCCGTGACCGGGATGGCAGCGCCCGTGTCGGCGAGGATGCGGGCGAGACCCGTGTGATGGTCGTCGAGCTCGTCGACGAGCAGCACGAACTGGTTGGCGATCGCCTCGATCGCGACCTCGTGCGCGCCGTCGGGCGTGACGGCTCGGAACTGCTCGAGACGCTCCATGCGCAGCTGCCGCTCGTCGTAGAGCTCGTCGATGATCTCGCCGGGGACCTTCGCCACGACATAGCCCGCGTGCAGGAAGTCGGTCGACACATGGTCATGCTCGAAGTCCTCGGCGGGAATGCCGAGCGAGTCGCTCTTGACGCGCGCGTTGATGTCCTTCGAGATGAACACCGTGCGCTCGCCGGATGCGTGGAGCTCGGCGGCGACCGCGAGGATGCGGTTGTCGGCCTTGTCGAGTCCAAGCGCGAAGTCGCGGTTGGCCGCGCAGCGCGCGACGCGGATCGAGCCGCCCTGTTCGTTCCAGACGACGCCCTCGAACAGCGCGCCCTGCGAGCGAAGCCGGTCGAGCGCGCGCGTGACGGTGCGCGCGTTGCGGCCCGTCTCGTCGTTGTTCTTCTTGAAGGTGTCGAGCTCCTCGATCACCGCGAGGGGAATGACCACCTCGTGCTCCGCGAACTTGAAGATCGACTGCGCGTTGTGGAGCAGCACATTCGTGTCGAGGACGAAGTGCTTGCGGGCCCTCGCTCCATCACGCGCCGTGGAGCTGCGTGCGTCCGGGGACACGCCGATGTCGGCGTCCGTGCCGTTCCTGTTCAGCATGCAAGCCCTCCTGTGGCTGGAACTGCGGTGGAGCGAAGTCCGCTCCGTATCTGAACACAGGGATAGTGCCCCGCCGGGGCCAACCTTTCAACTGCCCGAGGTGAAGATCCCGTGTTTCCGCAAGAATGCGGGCGCCGGTCAGGCGAGGGGGTCGCGGTCGCGCTCCGACACCGCGCATGCGATGCCCGCGGACGCCGACAGCGCCGATGCCAGCCGCGGCAGGTAGCCGCGTTCGGTGTTGGTGTGGCCGGCGAGGAGGACCTCGAGGCCGAGGGCGTGGGCGCGAAGCACATCATGGTGCGACAGCTCGCCGGTCACGAACAGGGTCGCGCCTTGCGACGCGGCCGCTTCGAGGAGGCTGGCTCCGCTTCCGGCGCAGACGGCGAAGGCGCCGTGCGTGCGCGGGGAACCGGAGGAGTTCCTCGATCGTTGAAGTCGACCACATCCGAGCGCGGGTTCGAGGCGGTTGGCGATTTCGTCGGCCGTCGCAGGCCGCGCCAGCCGCGCAAACCGACCTGCACCCGTGCGCGGGTCGGCGGGCGGCGCCTCGAGCGAGAAGATGTCGAACGCGGGCTCCTCGTAGGGATGCGCGGCGCGCAGCGCGGCGACGATCGCGCCGAGATCGCGGCGGTGGAACGACATCTCGAGCCGCATCTCTCCGACGCGCTCGAGGTGGCCCGGCCGGCCCACCGCGGGATTCGAACCCTCGCCGCCGAAGAAGGTGCCTTCGCCGCGGCTCGAGAACGAGCAGTGCGTGTACGCGCCGATCTGTCCCGCCTCCGCCTCGGCGAGCGCCGTACGCACCTGCTCGAGCGAGGACTCCGGGACGAAGGTGACGATCTTGTGCGTGTTGCCGCCGAAGGCGCTCGCCGGCTGGAGCGCGCGGATGTCGCTCGCGGCCGCTCCGGCGCCGGTGCCGTTCCCCGCGACGCACTCGACGAGCCAGTCGTTGATGCCGCCGACCACCGCATCGAGCGCGGTGTGCGGCGAGTAGACGGCGATGCCGGCGCGCACTGCGTCGAGCGCAACGCGTCCCTGCCAAGTCGCGCCGTCGAGGCGATCGAGCGGCTTGAAGAGCAACGGGTGGTAGCCGACGACGAGTTCCGCGCCGGACTCGATCGCCTCGGCGAGCACTTCAGGCGTGAGGTCGATCGCGAGCAGCGCGCGCGTGACCTCGCGTCCATCGCCCGCAATCAGGAGGCCGACCTTGTCCCAGGGCTCGGCGAGCTGGAGCGGTGCGATCCCGGCGAGCGCGCGCGTGACATCGGCAAGCGAAGGCATGGGCGGAGTGTAGGTTCTCGCCACGCCGGCTTCAGGTGTGCCGAGGGGACTCCGGCCGGACTTCAGGCGAGCATCGCGGCACCGAGCACGCCCGCATCGTCGTGGAGGGCGCTGGCGGTGAAGTCGATCTTGCGGAGGCTCGGCGGGAACACCGACTTCTCGAAGCCCTTGCGCACCTTCGCGATGTAGGGCTCGCCGAGCGCCGCGGAGACGCCGCCGCCGAGCACCACGCAATCGACCGACAGCACCGTCACGAGGTTCGCGATGGCGAAGCCGAGGAGTTCGGCGCTGCGGTCGACGACGGCGCGGACGGGTTCGTCGCCCTTCTCGTACGCCTTCGCGATCATCGATGAGGTGATCGCCCCGAACTCGGCGGGCTTCGCCGGATCGCGCGTCGCATCGCGCTCCTCGATCAGGCGGTGCATCATGCTCTCGGGATAGAGCGGCATCAGCCGCCTCAGGGCGTTCGCGATGCCGGTACGCGAGCAGATGTCCTCGACCGTCGTCATCCCCGGCTGGCCTCCCGGCATGAGCGCGACATAGCCGATCTCGCCCGCGGTCAGTCGCGGACCGCGCCAGATCCTTCCGTCGAGGACGAGTCCGCCGCCGACCCCGGTTCCGACCCAGACCGCGAGCACGCTCGGGCGGCCCTTCGCGGCGCCGAGCTGCGCCTCGCCCCACGCCGCGCAGTTCGCGTCGTTGTCGAGCGCGACGGGAACGCGAAGCTGCTCGCCGAGCAGCGCGCGGAGCGGGACCTGCTCCCATCCGAGGTTGCCGCCCTTCACCACCACGCCCTTCTCGGCATCGACGATCGCCGGCGCGCCGACGCCGACGGAGAACAGCCGCTCACGCGGCACGCGTGCGTCGTCGAGTGCGCGGTAGACCGAGTCGACCACGCGGCGGACAACCGCTTCGCGGCCCTCGTGCGACTTCGTCTTGCGCTTGGCGCGGCCGATCAGGCGACCGCCCGCATCGACGATGCCGACCTGGATGTTGGTTCCGCCGAGGTCGACGCCCGCGACGACCATCTCGCTCGGGATTTCACGGATGCGCTTCATGCACCGCGAGTGTAGCGAGCGATGGTTCAGGCTCGATGTGGCGACCGTGCCACAGTCTGCGGAAGCCGCGGACGATGTCGTCGAGGACGACCATCACCGCGGGCAGCGCGAACAGCGTCAGGAAAGACGAGCTCAGCAGGCCGAACACGAGCGAGATCGCCATCGGGATCAGGAAGCGCGCCTGGAAGCTCTGCTCGAGCATGAGCGGCGAGAGGCCCGCCGCGGTCGTGATCGTCGTGAGTCCGATCGGCAGCAGGCGCAGGCGGCCGGCGCGCGCCATCGCGTCGATGATCGTCGCGCCTTCGCGGCGCATGCCGTTCGAGAACTCGACGAGGATGAGCGAGTTGTTCACCACGACACCCGCGAGGGCGACGAAGCCGATCAGCGACAGGAAGGTCATGTCGAACCCGAGCAACAGGTGTCCCCACACGATGCCGATGATCCCGAAGGGAATCGCGAGCATCACCGCGAGCGGCTGCAGGTAGCTCTCGAAGAGCCACGCGAGGATGACATAGATGCCGAGGAACGCGGCCGCGAGCGCGAGCGGGAAGTTCGAGAACGCGTCGATGAGATCCTTCTGCCGCCCTGCGGCGTCGATGGTGACGCCCGGCAGCGCGGCAGAGACGGATGCGATCTCGGGCGCCATCGCACCGGCGACCATCTCGGGATTCGTCGCATCGTCGCAATCCGCGCTCACGGTGACCGTGCGCTCGCGGTCGACGCGGCGAATGGTCGAGTAGCCGCGGCCCTCGCGCACATCGGCGACCTCGACGAGCGGCACCGCCGCCCCGCCCGGACTCACGAGCCAGAGCTCCTCGAGGGTCGCGATCCGACGCCGCGACTCGGCGTCGAACTGGACGCGCACATCGACATCCTCGCGATCCTCGCTGAAGGTGTGCGCCTCGATGCCGAACACCGCGCCGCGGACCTGCCGCGCGACATCGAGCGTGGTGAAGCCCATCGCGAGCGCCTGCGGCGTGAGCTCGATGCGCAGTTCGCGCTGCGCGTCGTCGGCGTCGTCGGAGATGTCCTTCACACCGCTGAAGCCGGCGAGCGCGGACTTGATGCGTGCGATGGCGTCCTCGACCTGTGCGTCGTCGGAACCACGCACCTCGTACGAGATGTCCGCACCGGCCGGGCCGCCCGAGACCTCCTGGAACTTCACGATCTCGGCCTCGTCGAGCGAACCCGCGGCGGTGCGGATCGAGTCGATCACCTCCGCGCTCCGGCGCGTGCGCGTCTCGACCGGCGACAGCTCGAGGAAGATCTGCCCGATGTGCGTGGCGGCCGCGTTCGTCGCGCCCGTCTCGAAGTCGACCGAGCTGCCGAGGCTCGCGGTGATGGCCTGCACCTCGGGCTGCGCACGCGCGGCGTCCTCGACGCGGCGCGCGACCTCGCTCGTCTGCGCCATCGTCGCGCCGATCGGCAGCTGGAAGTCGACGATGACCGTCTCGGTGTCGTCGGCCGGAAGGAACACGAATGCGAGCCGTCCGCCGAACACCATGCCGACCGAACCGATGAGCACCGCGACCGTCGCGGCGAGCACGATGTAGCGCTCGCGCAGGCACCAGCGCACCGCCTGCTCGTAGCGCTCGTGGAGCGCGGCGAGCATCCGGTCGCGCAGCGCGGCGACGGGACCGAGCACGCGGTCGAGCCGCGAGCCGCCGCGCGCGGTCGTGCGCTCCGCCCGCACCAGCGCCCACGCCATGTGGTTCGGCATCATGAAGCTTGATTCGAACAGGCTCGAGATGAGCGCGATGAGCACGACGACCGGAAGGTTCCCGAGCAGTTCGCCGATGTTGCCCTTGATGAACACGAGCGGCAGGAACGCCACGATCGTGGTGGTCACGCTGCCGACGACCGGCCAGAACACCTGCGTCACGCCGTTGACCGCGGCGGTCAGCGGCGGCTCGCCGAACTCCTTGTGGCGCTTCAGGATGTTCTCGCTCATCACGATCGCGTCGTCGGCGAGCATGCCGAGCACGATGAGGAGGCCGAACATCGTGATGAGGTTGAGCGTGACGCCCGTCGCCTGCATGAACATGAGCGTGCAGGCGACCGCGATGCCGATGCCCACCATCACCCAGAAGCTCGCGACGCGGTTCAGGCCGAGGAGCAGCACGATGCACACGAGGATCGCGCCCTGCACGGCGTTCTTCGAGAGCAGCTCGAAGCGTCCCTCGATGATGCGCGCGAGATCGTTGTGCCGCGCCAGCACGCCGTCGACCGGCGGGCGCGTGCGACCAAGCTCGTAGCCACGCTCCCACGCCGTCGTGACGACGCGATCCTTGAACCAGTCGCGCGGCGGTTCGCCATTGCGACCGGCGACATAGCCGCGCACCATCTCGGCGATCTCGACCGCGTCCTCGTCGCCCTCCTTGAAGGCGACGAGCGTGGCCGCGGGCTTGCCGCCGAAGCGCCGGACCTGCGGAATGTCGTCGAACTCCTCGCGT
>JBEAQW010000243.1:0-14621 GCA_041163725.1 Planctomycetota bacterium | reverse complement strand
TCGGTGAATCCCACGGCGAGCACCGCGCCCTGCGCCGCCTCGGACGCACCGGCGTCGCCGAAGTAGCCGGCCTTCGGCGCGCGGGAGCCGGCCTCCTCGAGCGCAAGCATGGCGCCACGCTTCGCCTCGCCACCGAGCGACGCCTGTCCGAGCGAGTCGTCGAACACGACCGCAAGACGAAGCGACCCGCCGGAAGCGGCCGTGCCGGCGCCAGGGCCCGCGCAGCCACCGTGCATGGACAGAAGCAGTCCGAGCGCGACGAGAACCGTTCCGCCGGCCGATCGCATGCGATTCGTCATGGCCGCAGGATAGTCATGGACATGCCGTTGCGGGCGATGCGTCACTTCGCGGGGTACTCGTAGACGCCGCGCCCGGTCTTGTCGCCGAGCCGGCCCGCCTGCACGAGCTGCCGGAGCAGCGGACACGGGAAGAACTTCGGATTCCCGAGCTCGCGGTGAAGCACCATCATGATGTCGTGGCAGACATCGAGGCCGATGAAGTCGGCGAGGCGCAGCGGCCCCATCGGGAAGTTGCAGCCGAGCAGCATGATCTGATCGATGTCCTCGGGCTTCGCCACGCCCTCCATCCACGCGTAGAAGGCCTCGTTGATCATGGGCATCAGCACGCGGTTCGACACGAATCCCGCACGGTCGTTCGCCGGCACGGGGGTCTTGCCCATCGCCTTCGCGAGTTCGATCGTGCGCTGCGTGGTCTCCTCGCTCGTCGCGATGCCCTTGATGACCTCGACGAGCTTCATGATCGGCACGGGATTGAAGAAGTGCATGCCGATCACGCGCGGCGCATCCTTCCCGACCACGCTCGCGATGTCGGTGATCGAGATGCTCGAGGTGTTCGTGGCGAGCACGACATCCTCGCGGAAGGTCGCCTGCATGTCGCGGAAGATCTTCTTCTTGAGATCGATGTTCTCGGTGGCGGCCTCCACGACCCAGTCGGCGCCCTTGCCGTCGGCGAGGGAGGTGCAGTAGCAGAGCCGCTTCATGGCGGCGTCGGCATCCTCCTGGGACATCTTGCCCTTCTCGACCAGCCGTCCGAGGGTCTTCGCGTGATAGGCCTTCGCCTTGTCGAGCGCAGGCTGGTTCACATCGATCTGGATGGCGCTGAACCCGGTCTGCGCGGCGGTGAGGGCGATGCCGGAACCCATGGTTCCGGCCCCGATGACGGCGATGGTCTTGACGGTCGACATAGGACGGGGAATGTAGCAAGCCGGTCCGCCGCGCGACACACTCGACAATCGCCGCGGAAGCGGCGACGATCACGGCATGAAGCCCCTCGTCCAGTCCGTCCGCATCGACGCACCCGCGGAAGCCGTGTGGCGCACCGTGACCGACATCGGGCGCTGCCACGAGATCATCCCCTCGATCCGGCGCATCGAGATGCTCGGCGATGCGCCATGCGGCCTCGGCGCGCGCTGGCGGGAGACGCGCATCATGTTCGGCCGCGAGGCGACCGAGGTGCTCGAGATCACCGAATGGCGACCACCGACGGAGTATGTGGTCGGCGCGACGAGCCACGGATGCGAGTACCGGACGGTGGTGCGCGTGCGTCCCGACGGCGCGGGCTGCGTGCTCGAGTACGAGTTCGCCTCGAAGCCCCTGACGATCATGGCGCGGATCATGGGCGCGCTCATGATCCCGCTGATGAAGGGCACGCTGTGCAAGGCGCTCATGGAGGACCTCCACGCGATCAAGTCGCACTGCGAGAGGTCCGCGTGAGCGTCGCCTTCGACCCGCATGCCCTCCGCGACCGGCTGGCGCGATTCCCCGCCGCGCTGCAGGCGCTCGCCTCGACCGCATCCGCCGCCGACGCGCGATGGAAGCCGGCGCCGGAGCACTGGTCGATCCTCGAGGCCTGCTGCCATCTCCTCGACGAGGAGCGCGAGGACTTCCGCGTGCGCATCGAGTCGACGCTCGCCGATCCGACCGCGGCATGGCCGCGGCTCGATCTCGACGGCATCGCCGAGAAGCGTCGGTACAACGAACAGGACCTCGACGCCACGCTCGCAGCCTTCGCGGTCGCGCGTGCCGCGAACATCGCGTGGCTCGACACGATGCTCCCGACCGCCGACTTCACACGCGCCTACGCACATCCGAAGTTCGGCCCCCTGCACGCCGGCATGCTCCTCGCCTCCTGGGCCGCCCACGACGCGCTGCACGCCCGCCAGATCTCCCGCCGCCTGCACGACCTCGCCGCCCGCGACGCGGGCCCCTACTCCGTGAGCTACGCCGGCGAATGGTGAAGTCGCCCAACCAGCGTGCCGCTGATCCGTTGCGCGGAGCAGATCTCCTCGCGAAGTGAAGCGTCGACGATGGCCCGAACGCAGATTCCGCCGGACGAAGATGGCTGCAAGGTCCGCGCCACGGGAGTGTCCCCTTCACGGCACTGCGCGGACCGCTCGCGCTGCCCACTCGTAGCGCTTCCGGATCGGACGCTCGCGAGCGGGAACCGATGCGGCGCATCGTCATGTCTCCGTGCGCACAAGACGCAGAGGGAACCGGATGCTCGACGGCATGACGGCCTGCCGTGGCGCGTCCGGTTGAACGACATGTCAGGTCTCAGTGATGCGCGCAACGTACGCATTGAATCCGAGGCAATCTCTTCCGTACGCCTTGTACATGGTGAACCAGTCGGTTGCCCTCCGGCGAAGTTCCTCGCCTTCTTCCCCGACCATCGCATCTGCCAGCCGGATCCGGCCCGAGAGAACCGCGTTCTCGTAGGACTCCCACGAGTCTGCCGATGCCTGGCACTGGTGAACGACGGACAGGCCGCTCTCAGCGAAGACCCGTTCGCCGTCCGATTGAATCCAGCAGAAGGACTCGTCGACGCCCAGGAACGAAACAAAGTCTCGAGGCGGCTCGCATCTCCATGCAAGGTCCGCGAAGACAATGACCCCCGTTCTGCTGAGAAGCTGCTTGCAGCGAAGAAGCGCTTCGGGTGGAGAACCGACGGCGCCTGAAGAGCCGAGGCAAACGACGACATCGAAGCAACCGCCCTCGTCTTCGCGAAGCGACCGTTCCAGGAAGTCGATGCTTCCGAGAAGAGTCGCGCTCCGTGCCTCGAGCCTCGCTCGTTCGAGAAAGTGAGGGTTCGGATCTATGGCTCGCACGCGAACCGGGCAACGCGTAGCGAGACCAATGGAGAAGCTTCCAGGGCCACAGCCGATGTCAATAGCCGTCGCCGGGGCCCACTGCGTCGCCCACTCGGCCAACTGGGCCATCTGAGCGGGCGAAAGTGGGTTTGCATGGGAGATCTCGGCATGCGCGGCAGCAGAGACTCGATGGATCGGCAGTGACATCTGATCAAAGGCCTCACGGGTCGGCGCTGAACGGTCGGCCGGGCGCTCGACCGTCTTCCGAATCACGAGGACCGTTCCGCCCGGTTGGTCCGTCCAATGCGTGGCTATGCGCCCGCCGCTCAGCGAGGGGTTGACGACAGCCGATGGACCACGACTCGCCGGGCACGATCTATCCCGACGACTCGATTTCCGTCGATGAACCGTTCGCTCACGCCCGAAAGGCCGAGCGTCGTCGGCACGGATTCTAGCCACGCGGTGTCCGGAGCCGTGGACGCATGCACGCCCGCCGGAACCCAAGTTCGCAACTCGGCCGCAGGGACTGTCGCGACAAGCAGGACGGTCATCGCGAGGATGGAGTCGCGAATCGCCCAGGGTAGACAGCAGGTGATTCCGCGGCTCCGACGAGTCGGAGCCCGAGATGGGCTCTACCTCGGGCTGGGGCGGATGGCTCGTATCCCGTGCCCCGTTTTGCTCGAGAACCGTGCGATGCCGACGGTTCTCCCGCTTCCGCGCAGAACCAGACGCTGCATGCGATCGTCGTTCTCTACAAGCAGGTTCTTGAGATCGAAACAGGGTCGTTTCACGCAGTGCGGGTCGGCCGTCGACGCGACTTCCGACCATCCAAAGCCGTCGCGGGATCGCCGCCCAGCGGGCGCATGTCGAGCTCATGTACAACGGTGGTCGGCGCGTCGGGACGACCTCCTCGGTCGCGCGTGCCGCGAACATTGCGTGGCTCGACACGATGCTCCCGACCGCCGACGATCAAACGCATGGAGTCGATCTGCTCGCGGAGCAGAGCATCGACGATGGCGCGAACGGGGATGCCCCGAAGAGTGATGACCGCACAGTCCGCGCCACGGGCGTCCGCCCCTTACCGCGCCGTTCGGTCCGCTTGCGCTGCCCACTGGTAACGCTTCCGTATCTGACGGACTCGGGCTCGAACCGATGCGGCGTGGTCATCTTCCGCGTCTCGCAATGTCGAGATGACATCCTGGCGCGATGCTTCGCTCTGGTCGCCGATCGCCGCCAGCACACCAAGGGCCCAGGCGCGGAGGAGCTTGTTGTCGTCGATCAACAAACCGGGCAACAACCGCATCAGCCCGGCGACGGACCTCGCGGGAATGCGGATCGAAGAGAGCATCTGGAGAAGATGAAGTCGCACTTCCCACGCGACCTCGCACTTCAGCAGCCGAACGAGACTCGCAGCCGATTTCTCGACCTGCGGAACTCCTTCCTCAAGCCATCGCTTCAGTATCCAGGTCGAGCCGACCCGCACTGTCGTCTCGTCATGCTCCGCAGCCGCCAGAAGGCGAGCCACCGACTCATCGCTCCGGGGCATCGACGCGCTTCGCCGCTCGAGTTCGGAAGTTCGCTTCCCATCGAAGCTGCGCAGCGATTCGATCAGATCCACGATGAACCTGCCCGGCCGAACACCTGCATGTCGATCCACTGGTGGCACGACAGGCAGAATGGCCGGTTCGTCATCGGCCACTGCGGGAAGCATCTTCCGAACACGAGGACCTGAGCACGGTCCGGCTGCGATCTCAGCCGTTCCACTTGAGGCCCATCGGACCCTGGTACTCGGCGAGCGGGCGGATGATGCGGTTGTTCGCGTGCTGCTCCATGATGTGCGCGCACCAGCCGGTGATGCGGCTCGCCACGAAGATCGGCGTGTACTGCGGCACGGGGATGCCCATGATGAAGTAGGTCATGCCGCACGGGAAGTCGACATTCGGATGGATCTTCTTGTCGCGCAGCATGATGGCCTGCACCTCGTCGCCGAGGTCGAACCACTTCTTCGCCGACGGACCGAGCTTCTCCGCGAGCTTGAGGCCCCAGCCGCGGAGGATGCCCGCGCGGTGGTCGCCGTTCTTGTAGACGCGGTGACCGAAGCCCATGAGCTTGCGCTTCTCGACGAACGCGCGCTGCATCCACGCATCGGTGGTCATCGCGCCGCCCGCGCAGTCCTTGTCGATCTCCTTGAGCATCTCCATCGCCATCTCGTTGGCGCCGCCGTGCAGCGGACCCTTGAGCGCGCCGATGCCGCCGCAGACCGCGCTGTGCATGTCGGTCTCGGTCGAGCAGATGACGCGGCACGAGAAGGTGCTCGCGTTGAAGTCGTGCTCCGCGTAGAGGATCAGCGACACATCCATGATCTTCGCGGCGAGTTCATCCGGCTTGCGGCCGCTCATCATCCACATGAGGTTCGCGGCGTGGCCGAGCGAGGGATCGGGGTCGACGGGCGCCTTGCCGTCGAGGGTCATCTGGCACGCACCGATGACGGAGGGGATCTGCGCGAGCAGGCGCTTCGACTTGCGCAGCTCGGCCGCGGGCGAGTTGTCCTCGCAGTCCGGGTCGAGGTGCGAGAGAAGCGACACGCCCGTCCGCAGGATCGACATGGGGTGCGCGTTCGGACTCTCCTTCGCGATGCGCACGATCGCGTCGCGGACGCTCGCGGGAATCGCGCGCATCGAGGCGATCTCGGCGGAGAACGCGGAGAGCTCCGCGGCCGACGGCTTGTGCCCGACGAGCAGCAGATGCGCGACCTCCTCGAAGGTCGCGTTCGCGGCGAGGTCTGCGATCTCGTAGCCGCGGTAGATCAGCTCCGTCTGGCTCACGGCGCAGACCGAGGTCTCGCCCACGGTCTGGCCGGCGAGGCCACGGGTGTCGACAGGCTTCTGGGCGGGGGCGGCGGTGCTCATCTGGGTATCTCCGTTGCGTGCTGGACGGCCCTGCTGCAAGGCCTCTCGGAAAGACCATGAGTCTAGCGTTCACGCGCTCGCGCGGCGACCGCCCGAAGGTAGGCTGACGCCATGCGCGTACTCACCGCCGCCATCGCCGCAACCGTCCTGATTCTCGGCGCTTGCCAAGGGCCCGCCTCGCAGCGGGTCGCGGGCATGCTTGCGGGCAGCTACTCGAGCGCCGCGCAGGCCGCCGCCGATCCCGAGTTCTTCGAGGTCGAGCTGCATATGGCCCCGATCTGGAGCGACCGCAACGACGGGTCATGGCTCTATGTCGAGCAGGCCATGGCATCGGCCGCCGACCGCCCCTACCGGCAGCGCATCTACCAGGTGATCGACGCGGGCGACGGCGCCGTGCTGAGCATGGTCTACGAGCTGCCGAACGCGGCAGACCGGGTCGGGGCGTGGCGCGCGCCCGAGGCCTTCATGTCGGACTCGCCCGACCTGCTCGTGAAGCGTGACGGCTGCGTCATTCGCCTGTCGCCCGATGGTCCGTCGTGGAAGGGCTCGACCAATGGCAGGGACTGCCTGAGCACGCTCCGTGGCGCGTCGTATGCCACGAGCGAGGTACGACTCTTCGAGGACCGCATCGAGACCTGGGATCGCGGCTTCGACGCCGACGACCGCCAGGTCTGGGGCGCGACGAAGGGGCCGTATGTGTTCGTGAAGCGGAAGTGAGCCGTGCGGCCCGGAGCGCGACGCGCGCGCCGAATCGAACCCCGAATCGAACTGCAAAATGAACAACGGCGCCCCCTTTTCGGTGCGCCGTTGTTCCCCTTTGTTTCGCTCGCTACTTCCCGGTAGCGAACGCTCCCTTTGTACTCGCCCCGAAAGGCGAGTCCCTCCTGAAATCCCACCCCGAGGCGTCCCTCGAAGTGGGCTTGTGAGCGGCAGGTTCCCTTTCCGCCGTTCACAGGCGACACGGTCTAGCGCCGCATCGCCGTCCCTTTTTACCTCCGCCCGCCTTCAGGTCCCTCAACCCGAAGGCTTGCAGACGCGGGCGTGTCCCTAACACACCCGCGGGCCGCCCGAAGGCAGCCACGGCATTGTTGCGAGATCATGCCGCAACTGTTGCGGTGGGCGAGGGAAATGGCTGATTTTCCGGCGAAGTCCGGTGGACTCTCGGACGCGGATGCCCGTTATCGGGCGATTCGCACCGCGCAACCCGTTCCAGTTCGCGGAGATCTGCGCGATCGACATTAGACTAAACCCATGCGGCTCCCCTGCTTCCGGATCCTGCTTGCGACCGCGCTGCTCGCGGCGCTCGCACCGTCGCGGCCAGGTGAAGCGCAGCCGGCCCCTCGCGCCGAGACCCGCTGGACGCCCGGCGCGGAGTTCCGATCGAAGCACTACCGGATCCTGAGCGACCTCACGCCCGAGGACACCCGCGCGTACGCGGCGCATCTCGACCTGATGTACGAGGAGTACGCGCGTCGGCTCAGTTCGCTCGCGCAGCGTGCACCCGAGATCCCGTTCGTGCTGCTCTTCGCGAGGCAGCAGGACTACCTCGATGTCATGCGCACGCGCTACGCGATCAACGCGGCGGGCAGCGGAGGCATGTTCTTCACCTCGCCGAACGGCTCCGGGCTCGCGCTGTTCATGGAGGGACTGCCGCGCACGCGCGTGCTCCATGTCATCCAGCACGAGGGCTTCCATCAGTTCGCGCACAGCCGTTTCGTCGGCGCGCTTCCGCCGTGGGTCAACGAGGGGCTCGCCGAGTACTTCGGCGAGGCGATCGTCGTCGAGGGCCGCGTGATCGTCGGTCAGTCGAGCCCGGGCCCCGTCGAGGCGATCCGCAAGGCGGTCGAGCAGAACGCGACCATCGACTTCCTCCGCATGCTCACGATGGACGGCGAGGAGTGGAACGCGAATGTGCGCACGGGGAACGCCGCGATCCAGTACATGCAGGCGTGGTCGATGGTGCAGTTCCTCAGCTGGGCCGAAGGCGGCCGCTACCAGCGCCCGTTCGAGGGATATCTCGCGCGGCTGCATGCAGGCATGCCGAGCGACCGCGCCTTCATCGAGGCGTTCGGCACGCGCGACATCGCCTCGTTCGAGACGGCGTGGCGCGCGTGGGCGCGCACGACCGTGCCGTCCGCGCTCGGAACCGCGGCGATGCGGCTCACCTATCTCGCCGACGGGCTTCGCGAACTCTCCCGCGAGGGGATCAGGGCGGAGAGCCTCGAGGATCTGATCTCCAAGCTGCGCGACCGCGGCTTCGCGACGGAAGTGGTCGTCCATGGCCGCACCGAGCGCATCGAGGCGGACGCGCGGGCGCTCGAGATTCCGAAGGACGAGCTCTCGACCGAGCAGCCCGTCTTCGACCTCATCCCGCCCAAGCTCTCGCGGCAGACCGTCGCCGAGCGCAAGCGCGAGGAGGCGCACCCCACTCCGCCGGTCATCACCACCCGAGGCCTGCAGCCGCGGGAACTCGTGCTCAAGTGGACCAGGGGAAAGGATGGCACCTTCGACTACGAGATCCTCTCGCCGAAGAAGGCGCCTCCCCCCGCAAAGCCATCGCGGCCGGATCGGGCGCCGAAGCGTGCCTCGAGCGAGAACACTTCCGCATCGGACGGGCCCGGCGCGAAAGCGGGCCACTGACCTTCCGAAGCGGGCGCCCGTGCCCGCGACCCTCCTTCCCATGCACCCCGTCGACACCGCCTTTCTCCGCCGGCTTCGCGCGCGCGACGAGCGTGCATGGTTCGAACTGTGGGAGGCGTTCGGCCCGGTCGTGCGCGGCACCCTCTACCGCTGGGGAAACGGGCGGCTCGGCGAGGAGACGCTCCGCGACCTGACGCAGGACACGCTGGCCGCGCTGAGCGACTCGATCGAGCGCTTCGACCCGCATCGTGGCGTGCGCTTCTCGACCTGGCTGCTGGCGATCGCGAAGCATGTGCTCGGGGACGAGATGGATCGCCGCTACGCGCAGAAGCGCGGCAGCGGACGACGCGGGACGAGCCTCGACGATTCGTGGATGGGGCAGTCGCGCGAGGCCCAGCCGGATGACCTCTACGAGCGGCGCGTCATGTCGGCGAAGGTGCACTCGGCGATCCGCGCTGCGCAGAAGCGCTCGGAGTTCGTGCACTTCGAGGCCTACCGCATGCGCGTGCTCGAGGGCCGCGGTGGTCGCGAGATCGGCGTCCAGCTCGGTGTGAGCGAGCCGACCGTCACCCGCCACTGCCAGCGCGTGCGCGAGGTGCTTCGCGAGGAGCTGCGCGCCGCGATCGAGCAGTTCAGCTTCACGGACGATGAGCGTGACGAACCCGGCCGCGCCGGACTCGCGGCCGACGACGCGGTGTTCGACGACGCGCTCGGCGAGATCTGGCGCGCGCAGGAGGAGATCCTCGCGCTCGATCTCCAGTCGCAGCAGGCCTCCCGGGGACGCCGGTGACGACCTTCCTCTGGGTGCTCGGCGTCCTCGCGCTCGTCGTGACGGTCGTCGCGATCGTCGCCGGCGCGCTCACGCTCGGACGCCTCGGGGCGGCGATGGGGCTGCTCGGGTCGCACATCGCGCGGACGCTCCGGCAGATGGGCTTCGACCTCGTGCGCGTGATCGGCGGCACGGTGGTCGCGCTCGTGCTGCTACCGGTGACGGTGTACCGGCTTGCGCTGCAGGACCGGAAGGCCGCGGAGGATCTGCTCGGCGCATCGCGGCGCGAGGCGACCGATGCGCTGCACGCGCTCTACCGCTTCGCGATCGTCGGACCGCTGCGGCTCGTCGGGCTCGGCGGCGTGATCGGGCATGTCGCCACGCGCGTCCCCGCCGCGCTCGAGGGACGGCACGGCGCGCGCAACGCCGCCATCGAATTCGAGGGCTACACGATCCTCCGCGAGCTGCAGGCGGGCGGTTCGGGCGCGCGCATCTTCGTCTGCGAACCCGATGCGCGTACACGCGTCCGCATCGGGCTTGCGGAAGGCGAGGTCGTCATCAAGAGCTTCGACTTCGACGACGGCACGGGCCTTGCCGAGATGCTGCGGGAGTCGCGCGCGCTCGACGCGGCGCGCAGGCTCGGACTCATCCTCGACCACGACAGCTCCGAGCGCCGCTTCCACTACGCGATGCGCTACTACCCCGGCCTCGACCTCGGGAAGTACGCGCGACGGCTGCACGAGCATGCACCCGAGGGCCAGCCCGACCGCGGTCAGTTCCTGCATCTCGCCGCGCTCGCGCAGGACCTCGTGTCGACGCTGCGCGACTGGCACGAACTCGGCCTCTGGCACAAGGATGTGAAGCCGGAGAACATCATCGTGCACGACGGTCGCGCGACGCTGATCGATCTCAGCCTCGTGACGCCGCTCGCATCGCAGATGACGCTCACGACGCATGGCACGGAGTACTTCCGCGATCCCGAGATGGTGCGGCAGGCGCTGCGCGGGACGCGGGTCTCGGAGGTCGACGCCGCGCGGTTCGATATCTACGGCGCCGGGGCGGTGCTGCACTTCATGCTCGAGGGGACCTTCCCGGCGCACGGCGTCCTGAGCGGATTCCGGAAGCAGAGCCCCGAATGCCTGCGGTGGATCGCGCGGCGCGCGATGGCAGACTTCGACCGACGCTACGCGAGCGCCGCGGAGATGGTGCGCGACCTCGAGTACGCGATCGCGGGAGGCGATCCGTGGGCCGTCCGCCCCGCCGACCTGCCATCCATGCGATCGCATGCGGAGCGGGCGCACGACGCGGGTTCGGGGTCCGCCGTCGGTTCGACCGGCGCGATCCCGCCGGTCGCGCACGCGGGCACGCGGGGAACCGCCGCCGTCGGCATCGCCGCACGCACGGCGATCGCACCTCCGCCGGATGCGGGCCTGGCGCTCGCGCCGGTCTTTCGCGTGGTGAACTGGTGGACGGGCGCGTACGAGCTCGTCTCGGAGCGCCCCGCTCCCGCGTCGATTCCCGCCCAGTCGAAGCGCAGCATCGTGCCACCGCTCGCGATCCTGCTCGCGGCGATCGTCGTGCTCGGGCTCCTCACCGTCCTGATGGTCTCGCTCGCCGCCTAGCCGTGCAGCTGGAGGCCTGACCTCAGCGACGGTTCGCAGGATGGTTCCACTGCTCGCCCGGTCGGTAGGAGAGCAGCTCGTAGAGTTCCTTGCGGCTCTGCATCGCGTCGAGCGAGCCGTGGAATCCGCCGTCGCGCCGGAGCGCGGCCAACCCGTCCTCGACGGCCTTCATCGCGATGCGCATGAGGGACAGTGGATAGATGACGATCGACACGCCGAGCGCCGCGAACTCGTCGCGCGCGAGGTGCTTCGTCTTTCCGAACTCGGTCATGTTCGCGAGGGTGTGGCCCGGCGACGCCTTCATGAAGCGCGCGAACTCGTCGGCGTCGTGCAGCCCCTCGGGGAAGATCACATCGGCGCCCGCCTCGCGGTAGAGGTTCGCGCGCGCGATCATGTCGTCGAATCCCGTCACATGGCGGGCATCGGTGCGCGCGACGATCACGAAGTCTCGGGAGACCCGGTGCGCGGCCATCGCCGCGACCTTGTCGGCCATCGCCCGGGCGTCGACGAGGTCCTTGCCGTCGAGATGCCCGCAGCGCTTCGGAAACTCCTGATCCTCGAGGTGCAGCGCCGCCGCACCCGCGCGCTCGTACTCGACCACGGTGCGCACGCAGCACTCGACCTCCCCGTAGCCGGTGTCGGCGTCGGCGATCACGGGAATGCCCGAGGCATCGGCGATCTCGCGGATCGTGCGGCACATCTCGGTGAGCGTGATGAGGCCGATGTCGGGATAGCCCGCGACATTCGCGGTGGCGCCACCCGAGATGTAGGTCGCCTCGAATCCCGCGCGCGCGACGCTGCGCGCCACCAGCGCGTTGAATGCGCCGGGCACGAACACCGTTCCGCGGGACATGAGCTCGCGCAGGCGCGCGCCGGGGTGCTGCATCGTCATGCGGGGAATGTAGCGCGGCGCGTCAGGTGTACGCGCGCACGATGCGCGCACCCGGGTAGTAGTTCGCGAGAATCGCGCGGGCGCTCGCACCCGACTTCGCCATCGCCTCGGAGCCATACTGGCACAGTCCGACGCCGTGACCGTATCCGGCGCCCTTGAGCACGAGCTCGCGCTTCGTGAGCTGCGGATCGAAGTAGGCGCTCTTCACGCGGTCCTTCAGCGGCTTCTTGCGAGACGGATCCGCGGGGTCCGCACTCAGCGCCCAGCGCAGCCGTTCGGCGGAGAGCTCGCACTTCCATCCCTTGTCGTCGATGAGTCGGACGCGCACCGGGCGGCCGAGCTCGTTGCGCGACACCACGGTGATCTCCCGGAGGTTGCCGAAGCGGACGAGCGACGGATAGCCCTCGAGCCTCGCCCAGCCGGGAAGCGTGCGCGAGATCGAGTCGACGCCGAGGCGCATCTCCCAGTTCGCATGCCGCGAGAAGCCCGTGCACGCGCAGCCCTTGCGGCCGCTCGCGGCACGCAGGGGCGCGATGTCGTGCCGGATCTCGCTCGAGATCGTGTCCTGCGCGCTCGCGCGTGCGCCGCCGCAGCAACTCGAGTAGTACGCGGGGACGACGCGGTTCTCGTAGACGAGCACCTCGCCGACGGTGTCGCGCACGGCGTCGAGGCTGGTGCGATGCGTGGTCGCGCCGACCCATGCCTGGCTGCGCTCGTCGGCGACCACGTCGTAGTGGCGCTGCGGACGCCAGACCGCCATCTCGCACACGGCGAAGCTGCGCGCCGCGACCGCCTGCGCGCGGTGCGTCTCGACGCCCCAGCCGTTGATGAGCTCCTTCGCGATGACGCCGGACAGATAGGTCTCCATCGCGACCTCGTGCACGAGATCGAAGCCCGCGCGGATCGGGACGAGACGCACCGAGCCGGGCCAGGTGACGCCATCGATCGTGATCCGCTGCGGCTCGTTCGACAGGCAGGACACATCGAGCGTTCCGAACGATTCGTACGCGACCGGCCGAGCGCCGCGCGTGCCCGCCTGCTCGGTGATGCGCCAGCCGTTCGGAGTCCAGCGTGCCTCGACGGGGCCCTTCGCGAGGACGCCGCCCTTGCCGGATCCCTTCTCGACGATCCAGACCTTCGGGCCATGCCCCTCGATCGTCACGAGCGGCTTCGTGGGCGGCACCTCGCGCGTGCGGATACGGATCGCCGGCTCCTTCGACGGCGGCGCGGGGCGATCGACGGACGCCTCGCCCGACTCACCCTCGGTCTTCGTCGCGGGCTCGGTGCCCTGCTTCGGCCCGGCTTCGCTCGGTGACGCGGGCGCACCGCTCGTTCCGGCAGGATTCTGCCCGGGACGATCGCCACCGCCGAGCGGCGGCGTGCGCTTCGGGGAGCGCATGCCTTGCGGCGTATCACAGCCGACGGCCATGAGGCCGGCGGCGGCAACCGCGGAGGTCAGGATGAAGACACGCCTGTTCCTGCTGAAGGCCTGCGAATCCATGCAGCACCCTTTCGTAGGTTGTCGGCGCGATCGTGTTCGCGCCGGTCAGTTCAGTTGACGCAGCGAGAGTCCGTGCTGCTGAAGGCGGTCGCGGATCTCGTGGAGGCTCGTCGCGCCGAAGTTCTTGACGCCCATGAGCTCGGCCTCGGTCCGCGAGGCGAGTTCTCCGAGCGTCCCGATGCTGAGGAGCTGGAGCGCCTTGCGGGCGCGGACCGAAAGCTCCAGCGAGGAGATCGGCTTGTTGAGCACGGCCTCGGGAACAATTTGCTTGAGCTCCTCGAGGATGTCCTTGCGGATGCTGGGGCGTCCGCCGGGACCCTCGAGGCCCTGGCCGAGGCGCAGGCCCTTCGAGGAGAGCATCGCCTTGATCTCGACAAGCGACTGCTCGCCGAAATTCTTGTAGCTGAGGAGCTCGGCCTCGGTGATCTTGAGCAGGTCGCCGAGGGTGCGGATCTGCATCTTCTTGAGGCAGTTCCGCGCGCGCACGGACAGTTCGAAGTCGGTGACGGGCGTGTCGAGCACCGCGTTGCCGAGGCTGAGCGCGCTCGGCTCGCTGTCGACCTTCATGTCCTTGCTCGCCTGGACATCCTTGAGGAAGAGGCGGCCGCGCGGGTGGTTCGGATCGGACTCGACGACCTGCGTGAGCAGGCGCTCGGCGCGGCCGTACTCACCACGGTCCTCGAGGATCACCGCGAGGTTCACCAGCGCGTTGATGTGCGGCTTGCGCACGCTCGTGAGCTCGGTGTAGAGCGCGACGCACTCGTTCTCCTCGCCGCAGAGGTCGAGGAGGTATGCGAGGCGGAAGGTGATGTTGGGGTCGTCGCTGAGCTCGCGCGCAAGGCGCAGCTCGGCGATCGCCGCCTCGCGGTTGCGCTCCTTCTCAAAGCGCGCCGCGGCGTCGAGGTGCTTCTTCACCGCCTCGGGGTTCCCAGCCTTGCCGCCAATCACCGTGTCGAGTCCGCTCATCGTTCGCTTTCTTCCATGCATGACGCGTACCACCGGCCGGGGCCGACCCGTCGGCGGTCGCGAAGAGGGGCGAGTGTAGCCGCTTCGGGCGAAAACGCCGAATGGCACGAAACGAGAGGCTGATAACCCGTTCGACCCGCCACCGCGATCGCCGACTCAGGTCTCGAGGATGGAGCGCTCGCGCCACCCACCCCGCTCGAACCGCACCGCGACGAA
>JBEAQW010000242.1:0-3116 GCA_041163725.1 Planctomycetota bacterium | reverse complement strand
ACGTGCCGTGCGGTGCCAGGCACTGGCCGGCACGTGCCGTGCACCGTCCCAGAGTAGGACCTGAGGTGCGCGGATCGATCGAAGTCGACGCCGCGTGGACCAAAGTGGTTCATCGACCAGTCGCTGGCGGAACCGCGTCAGGGGAAGCCAGCTGCCCGAAGCCAGTTGATCGGAGAGCGACGAGTCGCCCGCCAGGCCGAGCGCGAGGGTGATCCCGGGAGCGAACACCTGCGAGCCCGGAGCGGCGCGCTCGTGGTGCCTGGCACGTGCCGTGCGGTGCCAGGCACTGGACGGCACGTGCCGTGCACTGTTCGGGGTGTGCCATGGGCGACCGGGTCGGGACCTACCCCGCAGCCGCCGCGGATGAGGCTGCCACTGCCGCACCAGCGGCTGCGGCCGCTGCCGCCGCCTGCGCCGCTGCCGCCGCCTGCGCGGCTGCCGCACCTGCGACGGCGCCGCCATCGCTCACCGACCTCGTGCTCGCCAACACCGGTATCCCGGTGCCTTCACCCTTGAACGGCTGGAACCAGAGCTCGCGGCCGTCGACAAGGTCGAGCGCCCAGGTGTACCCATTGATGCTCACGATCAAGCGGTCATCGGAAGGGAGCAGCATCACGGTCGACGCGAACGCGCCCTTCCCCTGCGGACGCCACTTCCACACGATCGAGCCATCCTCACGATCGATGGCGAGGACGCGTCCGTTGAATGCGACAAAGACGAGGTCATCCGTGGTCAGTGTTGCTCGAGGCATGGGCAGAGCCTATGCGAATCGGGACGACGACGGCTGCGGTCCGCCAGAGACCTCTCGCGGCGGCTCCTGCCGCCGTGTCACTCGCTCGACGGACCAAAAACAACCGCGGACCCGTGCGTGATCGCATCGGGTCCGCGGCTTGTTCATGCGGTCGAGAGGACTTGAACCTCCACGGGTTGCCCCACTAGTACCTGAAACTAGCGCGTCTGCCATTCCGCCACGACCGCGGCGAGACGGGGAGTGTAAGGCCACCCGCCACCGCATTCAAGCCGCCCGGATGCGGGTCTGATCGACGCAAAAACGCAGACAGGGCGCGAGGAGCCTCTCACCGCCCTGCCTGCGCTACGCGAATGGGCCCTGGGTGCGGGAGGCGGCATGCGCCGCTCCCGCACCGTTGCCTTTGCGCCTGCGCGCACGACACCGTCGCACCGCTCCGACACGGTGGTTCCGACGGTCGCACGCGCAGCGCGCGTGTTCACCTTCAATCGAGAATGACCGATCACCGGGGATGACCGATCACCGAGGATGAGCGATCTATGAGGATCACGAACCTATCCGGCTCGCGCGGACTCAATCCTCGTCGCCATCGTCCTTACCGCTGCTGCCCTTCGGAGCCGGGGTGCGCTTGCCCATCTGCTCGTTGGCCGCGAGGCGCTGCTCGACGACGCGCTGACGGATGTCGGCGAACATCTCGGGGTTGTCCTTGATGAACGCCTTCGCGTTCTCACGGCCCTGACCGATGCGGGTTCCCTTGTAGCTGAACCACGCGCCCGCCTTGTCGATGATGCCATCCTGCACTGCCAGGTCGACGAGATCACCGGTCGTGGAGATGCCCTCGGTGAACATGATGTCGAACTCGGCCTCGCGGAACGGCGGCGCGATCTTGTTCTTGACGACCTTGGCACGCACACGGTTGCCGACATTCTTGTCGCCGTCCTTGATCGCGCCGATGCGCCGGATGTCGATGCGGACGGACGCGTAGAACTTCAGCGCCTTGCCGCCGGTGGTGGTCTCGGGCGAACCGAACATCACGCCGATCTTCTCGCGCAGCTGGTTGATGAAGATCACGATGCACTCGCTCTTCGCGATCGCGCCGGTGAGCTTGCGCATGGCCTGCGACATGAGACGCGCCTGAAGGCCGACGACGGAATCGCCCATCTCGCCCTCGATCTCGGCCTTCGGAATGAGGGCCGCCACCGAGTCGACCACGATGATGTCGACCGCGTTGGAGCGGACGAGCATCTCGCAGATCTCGAGGGCCTGCTCGCCGGTGTCGGGCTGCGACACGAGCATCTCGTCGAGGTTCACGCCGATACGCTTGGCCCACGAGGGATCGAGTGCGTGCTCTGCATCGATGAACGCGGCGACGCCGCCGTTCTTCTGGGCGTTGGCGACAACCGTGAGCGCGAGGGTCGTCTTACCCGACGATTCCGGGCCGAAGATCTCGATGATGCGCCCGCGCGGAAGGCCGCGGCCACCGAGTGCGAGATCGAGGCTCAGCGCGCCGGTCGGAATCGACGGGATCGGAGTCAGGGACTCGCCGTCGAGCTTCATGATCGAGCCCTTGCCGTAGGCCTTCTCGATCGCACCCATGGCGCGCTCGATGGCGGCGAACTTGCCCTTGCGCTCCTCCTCGGCCTTCTGCGCGAGCTTCGCGGCTTCCGCCTTCGAAAGACCATTCGCCGAACCCTGATTCACCTGCGCGGAACGGGGCTTGTCCTCGATGGTGGTGCTGGCGCGCGCATTGGAGGTAGTGGAGCTGGACATCGGAGTCATTCCTGTGTTGGTACGGCCGGTGGTATTCGCGTCGTTCCGTGAGTCGTTCTTTGAGTCGTGCTTGCCGTCGTGCTTGCCGTCGGGCTTGCCGTCGGGCTTCGCTGCCTGAGTCGTTGCGACCATCTGATTCCCCTTCGATTGCTTTCCTCCCAGGCGGCAGGTGACCGAGCGGTTACCGTGTAACTGGGAGCGGGCTGGTTGGGGGCGGGAAGGTCCTGAAATGAGGCGCTTTTTGCGCCCTCAACCAAGTTGCCATTCACGCCCGGGTTGAAAGCGGTCCCAGAGGGTTTTCTTGAACCTTGCGAGGACCGTGCGAGGACCGTGCTGCGGATCACTCTCCTGAAACCGAACAGAATCCGCTCTTCTGTTCGGTGTATGTTCGTACATTACCACATCGGCTCGGGCCGCAAGGCCTACCCTACTTTTTTCCGAACAAAATCCCGGTGATCTTGCGGTTCGCCCGCCGATCGCATGGAGAGCACGCGCGTCCAGGCGCGGACAGCGCGGCATAAATCCATGTGCCATCAATAGTTCGGTGTCGGAGCCCTGAACTGCTTCATGTCGATCGACTTGAAGTAGGCGATCGTCC
>JBEAQW010000241.1:0-2621 GCA_041163725.1 Planctomycetota bacterium | reverse complement strand
TGATCGGCCCCGCGGCCGCAGTGCGTACCATCGGCCCCATGTCGAGCGAACCTGCACCCGGGTCCACGATGCCCGCCGCTGGCGAACACGCGTCGCCGATCCCGGCGTTCGCGCCGTTGTGCGCGGTGTTCCGCCGGTTCCTGAAGAGCCGCGACCTGAAGTACACCCAGGAGCGCGCCGACATCCTCGACGCCATCATCGCCCGAGACGGTGCGTTCGAGGCCGAGGAGCTGTTGCTGGAACTGCGTGGTCGCGGGCACGACGTGTCGAAGGCGACGGTCTACCGGACGATTCGCCTCCTGATCGACGCCGGCATCATCACGCAGTCCCTCTTCGATGCGAAGCAGTCGCATTACGAGCTTCTCTACGGCCGCGAGCCGCGCGACTTCATGGTCTGCATGAAGACCGGCCGTCGCATCGAGTTCCGCAACGCCGAGCTCGTGGAACTCCGCGATCGAATCTGTCGTGAACTCGGCTGGCAGCCCGTGGGTCACCGGTTCCAGATCTTCGCGATCGCGCCCGGCGACGATCGCGGCTGACGGAAGTCGAGCCCCGCCTCGCGCGCTTCCGATCGGACAGGCTATTCGTCGAACTCGGGGACCTCGCCGCCCTCGATGCGATGGCGCATGAGGAGCCAATCGCCAAGGTCGGCCATCCGGCATCGACTCGAGCAGAAGGGTGCGTCCGTCGACGACTCCCCCGCCGGGGGTGCGCCGCAGACCGGGCATCGCGGCGGCGAGATGCGCGCCGCCTGCACGAGGATCGACAAGCCGTCGGCGATCCGCCGCCGCTCCCTGGCATCGAGCGTCGGTGCATCGATCGTGATGCATCGGCCGCACTCCGCGTTGGGGTCGGAGGACGCCGCATGTTCGAGGCGGATCCGAACATGGCGCTCGGGCAAACCCGCATCGAGCCGCTCGGGCCATTCGATCGCGATGATCGCGTCACCCTCGACGAGCTCATCGAAGCCGATCGACTCGAGATCCTCCACGCCGATCCGCCACGCGTCGATGTGCGCGAGCATGCGCTCGGCTCCGGCGTGGTCCATGCGGATGGTGAAGGTTGGACTGGCGACCGCCGTCGCATCCGCGCCGAGTCCGACGGCGAGCCCGCGCACGAGCGTCGTCTTTCCTGCGCCGAGATCCCCCGAGAGCAGGACCGCGACGGAGCCCGGATGCGCTTCACGCGATGCGAGAAGGTCGCCGAGGACGCGTCCGAACTGCTCCGTCTCGTCCGCGTCGGACAGATGGAAGGCGAGGGGGAGATCGATCATCGTGCGACACCTCCCCCGCCGTGTTCGAATCCCCGACTCGTGAGGTCGAAGGTCGCCTCTCCGGATCGCGCGACCGCCGACGCAGGCCCGGAGAGCACGCGACCGATTTCGGTCACGGGAACTCCGTCGATGATCGAAGGGACGCCATCCGCCGCATCCGCTCGGACGGTGAACGCAAGTTCGTAGTCCTCGCCGAGCGACATCGCCTCGAGGCGCGCCTGCGTGTCGTCGGGAGCGCCATGCCCGCGCGCGTCGGTTGGAACGCGCGCGGGATCGATCTCGATCCGGACACCGGAGCGGCGGGCGATGTGCCCGAGGTCCCTTCCGAGTCCATCGCTGATGTCGATCATGGCGCCGAGCGACGGCCCGAGCATCCGCGCCAACTGCTGGCCAACGGCGAGTCGCGGCGTGAAGTCGAGGTGCCTCCCGAGTCCGGTTGTGCGATCCCATCCGGAACCGATCGTGCCTGTCACGAACACGCGGTCGCCCGGCCGCGCGTTCGACCTGAGGACGACGGGGTGAGACGGATCGACCGGAACGGCCAGGACAGTGACCATCGCGATGATGGGAGGACGCCCGTCCTCACCACCCTTCCGAGAGGGCGATTCGCTTGACGAGATGTCTCCACCGACGAGCGGCGCGGACCACGCCTCCGCCGTTTCGCGCAGACCCTCGTAGAGGCGCCACACCGCGTGCTCGTCCATTCCCGCGGGCAGCACGACCGCTGCGAGCGTGGCGATCGGTCGGGCATTGCCCATCGCCGCGACATCGCTGATGTTCCGCAGGACCGCCTTTCGGCCGATCACGAAGGGATCGATGCCCATCGGCGTATGCCGGCCCTCGATCACGCTGTCCGTCGCGGCCAGCACGCAGACGGGCGTCGATGCGGCGCCTGCGCCAATGCGAATCGCGGCCATATCGTCGCCCGGTGGAACGACGACATCCGCGGGAAGCCCCGCGTTTCCTTCGAAGATTCGCTCGAGCACCGCGAACTCGCGCATGGTTCACCAGAGGATGCGCACGAGAACCTGCGTGGCGACGAGCGCATACAGGCCGGCGACGAGGTCGTCGATGAGGATCCCGAAACCGGCGGGGAATCGCTGCCATCCGCGCGCAGGCGGCGGCTTCACGATGTCGAAGAACCGGAAGGCGAAGAACGCGATCGCCGCCGTCGCGATGATCCGTTCGTTCCCCCCGCTCCACGGCAGCCACATGAGCGCAAGGCTCTGGCCGGCGAGTTCGTCCGCCACGACGACGCCCGGATCCTTCTTCCCGAAGCGAGCCTCGGCACGCTCACCGAATGCAAGGCAGGACAGGCCGAAGACCAGACCGATCGCCGCGAGCGTCA
>JBEAQW010000240.1:0-5810 GCA_041163725.1 Planctomycetota bacterium | reverse complement strand
ACCGATCGCCGCGAGCGTCATATCGATGACGCGCGGGTCCGTGTGCATCAGCGCGAGTGCGCAGGCGATCGCAACCGGCGGGAGCGAACCCCATGTTCCCGGGGCCGGCCGCAGAAGTCCGAGCCCGAGCCCCGCGGTCATCCATTCGCCAACGGTCTCGGGTCGATTGCGCGGACGGCTCATGAACGGGCTCCTCGACAGGATCCTTGCTCGGCTTCGCCCGCACGGGTCGCGGACGCGCTCCCCGAGGGTACCGCGATGCGCATGGCGCGTTGGATGTAGGTGATGGAACTGAGGACGGTCAGCACCACCGTCGCCCAGGTCGACGCATCGCGAAGGAACACCTGCCAACCGTACGGCTCGATGCGCGTCCCGACATACACGCAGCAGCCGACGCAGAAGCTCTGCACGAACATCTTGAGCTTGCCCGACCAGTCGGCGGGGAACGGCACGCCGAGTGCCTCGAAGTACGAGCGCAGCCCGGTGACGAGCAGCTCGCGCAGGAGGATCGTGACGACCATCCACGCCGCGATGCCCGAGCCGATGACACCCTGGTCCGGGTACGCCTTGAACACGGGCGAGGCGAGGTAGATGAAGCCACCGAGGACGAGGATCTTGTCGACGAGCGGGTCCATCAGGCGACCGAAGGTGCTGACGACATTCCAGCGGCGGGCGAGGTAGCCGTCGAGGATGTCCGACAATGCCGCGGTCGCGAAGAGGCCCATCGCCCAGGCGCCCACCACGGCGCGGGATTCGAGCGCCGATGCGAGCCCGGCGGCGTCGGATGCCTGATGACGGTCGAGGATCTCGATCGAGGCGAAGAACAGGCCCGCCAGGACCAAGCGGAGCACCGTGATGATGTTGGGAAGGTCCCTTCGGACCGTCAGCGGCATGGGCGGATGCTATCGCCCGGAGGCGGGCGCGACGGCGGCTTGGTTGCGGGAAAGGCCCGTCACCCATACATTCCCGCCTTTCGGCGACCGACTGTCGGTCGTCATCAGAGAAGCGCCGAGGTCCCCTCGCGATCGCATCCGACGCGCCAGTGCGTTCGGTTCGGTGGCCGAGAATTTCGGGACTGAGGCGTGGTCTGTGCGTGTTCGGACGCTCGAGTCCTTCGATGCCCTCGACCCCACCACTCCCGCTGACGCTCCTCGAAGCCGATTCACTCGCTTCCCCCGCGCTCCTGCTCACGATCGCCGCGGCCATCTCGGCCGCCGGTCTCGCCCTGCTGATGGTTCCCGGCAAGCGTGGCCTCCGCCTCGCGGGCACCGTGATCGGCCTCGCCGGGTTCGCGATGTTCTTCGTCGAGGTCCTCAAGCGCGCGACCGTCCTCGGTGAACCGGCCGGCTTTCCGCCGGTCTTCCCCGTCGTCTTCGGCTTCCTCGCGGTGGTCGGTGCGGTCCGCATGGTGACGCATCCGCGGCCCGTCTTCGCGGCGCTCTACTTCATCCTGGTCGTGATCGCGACCGCGGGCATGTTCCTTCTGCTCGGCGCCGAGTTCATGGCCTTCGCACTCGTGATCGTCTACGCGGGCGCGATCCTCATCACCTACATGTTCGTGCTCATGCTCGCGCAGCAGTCGCCGGCCGACGGCGGCGGCGACGCGTGGTACGACCGGATGCCGCGCGAGCCGCTCTCCGCGATCGTGATCGGATTCGTGATTCTGACCGTGCTCGCGAATGCGTACTTCAATCCCTCGGCGCAATCGGCACGCCTCGACACGATGGCGACCTCGACCGCAGTGGGCGAGATCCGCGCCTGGGAGCGGCTCGAGGGAATGCCGAAGCTCCTCCTCGAGACGGCTCGGCGTGCGTACGCCGATTCCTCCGCAGGCGACGCCACCGTGGAGTCCGTCGAGTCGTTCGACGCCGCGGGCGCGACGGTCACGGCGAAACTCTCGGATGGAACGACGACGGCCTTCCAGCTCCCTCCCGCGTACGCGCCGGACAACGGTCGTCAGGTCGGTGTGGATCTCGTTTCGAAGTTCCCCGCGGGACTGGAGATCGCGGGCGTCGTGCTGCTGATGGCGCTCTTCGGCGCCGTCATCCTCGCGCGCCGGCAGATCGAGCTCGGCGAGGATGAGCGCCGTGGCCTTGCGGGCATGCGACGACTGACGGTCGACGGCGAAGCCGGCGGCTCGGGAGGTGTGGCTTGAACATGTCGATTCCTGCGATGCTCGCCGTCACGGATGGCCAGACGGTGAACGCCGCGCTCCTCGTGAGCGCCCTGCTCTTCACCTGCGGCATGGTCGGCTTCATGAGCCGGCGGAACATGATCATCATGTTCCTCTGCACCGAGCTGATGTTCCAGGCCGCGGCACTCGCGATGATCGCCTTCGGCAAGGTCCACAACGACCTGTCGGGACAGGTGTTCGTGATCTTCATCCTGACCGTCGCCGCCGCCGAGGCCGCGCTCGCGCTCGGTCTTGTCGTCCTTCTCTACCGGCGTCGCGAGACGCTTGATTCCGAGGCGTGGAGCGAACTCCGCGAGAACGCCTGACCGGACCGTCCCGCCCCCGATGCGACAGCTGTCCCTCGAGTGACCGACATGCCTGAACTCGCCAGCTTCCAGAACCTCGCGCTCCAGATTCCGACCATGCTCGGTGGCGCCACGAACGCGGAGATTCCCGCAGCCGTGGCCTCGCCGGAGTTCGCGTGGGCGGGGTTCATCCTGCTGCTTCCTGCGCTCTCCGCCGTACTCTGCGGCGTCTGCGCGATGCTCGGCGTCCGCAACAAGCTGCCTGGCGCGATCACGGCCGTGGCCCTGCTTGCCGCGTTCGCGACGACGCTCTCGCTCTTCCTCAAGATGCCGCAGGATGCGCCCCGCACGGTGCATCTCTTCGACTGGGTGGCCTTCGCGTGGACCGGCGAGGGTGCGTCGTTCACCAGCTTCCTCGCGCCGTTCGCGCTGTACATCGATTCGCTGACGCTGCTTTGGATGCTGTTCGTCACCGGCCTCGGCTCGCTGATCGCGATCTATGCGACCGAGTACATGGAGGCCGATGTCGGCAAGGGATACGCGCGCTTCTTCGGCTCGGTGAGCATCTTCCTCTTCGCGATGGGCTCGCTCGTGATGGGCGGCAATCTCATCCTGCTCTACCTCGGATGGGAAGGCGTGGGCCTCGCGAGCTACCTGCTGATCGGCTACTTCTATTCGCGACCGAGCGCGGTCGCGGCGGCGAAGAAGGCGTTCATCATGAACCGGATCGGCGATCTGGGCCTCGCGCTCGGGGTGTTCCTGATCTGGGTCAACTACGGAACCGTCGAGTACGGGCCGCTATTCGCGGCCGTGAGCTCCGGCGAGGCGCTCGCGGGCGAAGGCAGCGCCTGGTCGGCTTCGCTGATCCCCTACTGCCTCATGCTCGGCGCGTTCGGCAAGAGCGCGCAGATCCCGCTGTTCGTTTGGCTTCCCGACGCGATGGAAGGTCCGACGCCGGTCTCGGCACTCATCCATGCCGCGACCATGGTCACGGCGGGCATCTATCTGATCGCGCGCACCTACCCGCTGTTCCTGCTTGATCCGAACGCGCTCACGGTCGTGGCCGTGATCGGCTGCGCCACCGCCTTCGTCGCCGCGACGATCGGAATGGCCCAGTACGACATCAAGCGCGTGATGGCGTACTCGACGGTCTCGCAGCTCGGCTACATGTTCCTCGGCCTCGGCGTCGGGACGAGCTTCGGCGCCGTCTACCATGTGTTCACGCACGCCTTCTTCAAGGCGCTCCTCTTCCTCTGCTGCGGCGCGATCATGCACGGCATGGCCGGTCAGCTCGATCTGCGGAAGATGTCGGGACTGCGCAACGTGAAGGGCTTCGGCGTCATCAGCTGGACCTTCCTCATCGGATGCCTCTGTCTGGCCGGCTTCCCGTTCACGGCCGGCTTCTTCTCGAAGGATTCGATCATCGCGCAGGCGTTCGCGAGCGGCAATCCGACCTTCGTCGTCCTCGGATGGTTGGCGCTCTTCACGGCGTTCCTGACGGCCTACTACACCTTCCGCGTGTGGTTCCGGGTGTGCGGCGGCCCGACGAAGTATGAGCCGGGCGATGAGTTGCACGGTCATGGCGACGATCACGCGCACGGCGATCATGGTCATGATGGACATGGCCATGATGGACATGGTCATGACGCGCACGGACACGGTGGGAACGGACATGCCGATGCGCATGGCTGGCATCCGCACGGTCCTCGGCTCGCGATCAACGGCGTGCTGCTCCTGATCTGCGCCGGCGCCCTGCTCGCGGCAGTCCCCTCGTACCTCGGCGAGATGCAGCACAAGACCAACTGGGTCGAGTCGATGGTCTCGCACTCCTCGGCTGCCGTCGGCATTCCCGCGCACGATCACGGCGGCGATGCCCACGCGCATCACGCGCTCTCGTTCACCGGCATCGCCGATGTCCACAAGGCGACGAGCGTCGTCGCGAGTGTGGTCGGAATCGTCGGCATCCTGATCGCCCTCTACTTCCACCTGCTGAACCGCGGGGCGGCCGATCGCCTGCGAGCAGCCCTGCTCTCGAACGGACTCACGCGGCGCCTGCCGCTCGCTCTCGAGAACAAGTGGTACATCGACGAGATCTACCACTGGGTGTTCCGGTTCGTGGCGTGGGTCCTCGGCCACATCTTCCATGTGTTCGACAAGCAGTTCATCGACGGCGTACTCGTGAACGGCACGGCCCGGATCCCGATGGAGATCGGCCGAGTGTTCCAGCCGCTCTACAACGGCGCGCTGCAGGGCTACGCGGCCACGATGGCCGGCGGCATCGCGCTCATCGCCCTCTGGGTGATGTGGATCTGGCTCGGCGGCATGTAACCGCATGCGCGCGCATTCTCAAGACGACAACAACGGCAAACGGATCGCCTGATGCTCTCAACCCTCTCCATCCTCCTCCTGGTGCTGCCCCTCGTCGCGGCGGGCGGCGTCGCCCTCGCGCCGGCGCGGCTCGCGAAGTGGATCGCGACGATCGCCACGCTCGTGGTGTTCGCCGTCTCCATCGCGTTCGCATGGGGCTTCCCGGGCTGGACAGACGGCTCGATCGCACCGTCCGACACGGGCGTCTCGATCATGCCGTCGATCGGTATCAATCTCACGCTCGGTGCCGACGCGGTGGGCGTGATGCTCATCCTGCTCACGACCTTCCTGATGCCGCTCGCGATGATCGGCTCCTTCACTGCGGTGAAGGAGCGGCTGAAGGAGTACTACGCGTGGTTCATGGTGCTCGAGGCGGCCATGATCGGCGTGTTCCTCGCGCGCGACGCGATCGTGTTCTACACGGCATACGAGTTCACGCTGGTCCCGATGTACTTCCTCATCGCGATCTACGGCGGCGCCGATCGCCGCGCGGCGAGCGTGAAGTTCTTCCTCTACACCTTCCTCGGCTCGCTGCTCACGCTTTCGGGTGTCATCTACATCGCGGCGCAGCACGCTGCGTCCGCGGGCGGCGAGTGGACCTTCGACCTCGCGCGGCTCGCCGCGTTCGCGTCGACCAGCCTCCCGGAGACCCAGCAGTACTGGGTGTTCATCCTCCTCATGGCCGGCTTCGCGGTGAAGGTGCCCTTCTTCCCGGTGCACACCTGGCTGCCTCTCGCCCACGACCAGGCGCCGACCGCCGGCTCGGTCATCCTCGCTGGAACGCTCCTCAAGCTGGGAACCTACGGCGTCTACCGCATCGCGCTGCCGACGGCGCCGGTCGGCGGCGTGGAACTCAGCCAGTTCCTCGCGGTTCTCTGCATCATCGGCATCGTGTATGCCGCGCTCATCTGCTGGGTCCAGCACGACGCGAAGAAGCTCGTGGCGTACAGCTCGGTGAGCCACCT
>JBEAQW010000239.1:0-2891 GCA_041163725.1 Planctomycetota bacterium | reverse complement strand
GCTGATTTTGGCGTTTCGGGCTGCGCCGCCGGCTGGCGGGTTTCCGCAAGGTGCGGACTCAGCCGTATTTACGAAGAAAGCGGGTGACCGGACTCGAACCGGCGACATTCAGCTTGGGAAGCTGACGCTCTACCAACTGAGCTACACCCGCGTGGGAGCGACACTATAGCGTCGGCCCATACCGTCCGAAACGGCCTTGAGATGGGTGCTGGCGGCGTTTCGGCGCCCGCCGGCGGCTACACCCGCTCGCCGAGCGCCTCGGCGACCGACCGCTGGAACACGCCTTCCTCCGGCGCGACTCCCGTCCATGCCTCGAAGATCTGCATCGCCAGCTGCACCAGCATCTCGACGCCGTCGACGATGGGGCAGCCGTGCGACCGCGCGGCATCGAGGAACGGGGTGATGCGGGGATTCGTGATCACATCGACGGCGAGACACGACTTCGGCACCGTGCTCCAGTCGATCGGGATGTGCTCGAGTTCAGGCGCGCATCCGAGATGCGTCGCGTTCATGAGCATGGTCGTGCCCTCGGGAAGCCGCACTGGAGACTCCCACTGCATCCACTCGCAGGGAACGCCCGACGCCGCGCGCACGCGTTCGGCCACCTCGCGTCCCTGTTCCTCGCGCCGCGTGACCAGCGTCATGTGCGCCGCACCCGCCCACGCGATCTCGACCGCCATCGCGCGCCCCGCGCCACCCGCACCAAGCATGACGACGCGCTGTCCCTCGAGCGGTGCGACCTTCGCGATCGCCTTGACGACACCCTTGCCGTCGTTGTTGTGACCGATCAGGCGCCCATTCTCGATCGTCATGTAGTTCGCGGCGCCGATGGCGCGCACATCGTCGTCGACCGCATCGAGCAGCGGAATCACCGCGACCTTCCATGGCACGGTGACCGCCATGCCCCGGTAGCCGAGCGCCCGCAGCGCCCGCACCGCGAGCGCGAGGTCTGCCTCGTTCGCGATGTCGTTCTTCCAGAACTGCCAGTTCAGCCCGTGGTGCGCGTACACCGCATCGAACATGCGGTCGATCGGATTCTCGGCGACGGGATGGCCGAGCATGCCGGTCATCTGCTTCTGCGGCGCGATCACGGGCGGTGGAAGGGCGGTCATGCCGCATTTGTACACGCGCACGGACCGGTCTTGGAGGGGCTTCCGGAAGCGCGCACGGGGCGCTACGCCGTCCAGTTCGCGAGCACCGTTCCGAGGTCGAGGGCGTCGACCGCGCCGTTGCCATCGAGATCCCCGGTGCACGCGCCCTTCGCCGGACACGGGCCCCAGCCGTCGAGCACGGCGGCGAGATCGAGCGCGTTCACGAGGCCGTCGCCGTTCGTATCGCCCGGTACCGGCGCGATCGTGCGGGTGACGGAGATGTTGTCGATCCTCATCGTGAAGTCGGTGAACCCGAACACGAATCCCGGCTGCAGCGTCGTGAACGCCATCGCGTCGACGCTCGCGAGCACATCGCGGAAGGTCGTGCCGGGCGGCAGGATCGGCTCGGCATTCGGCGTCTCCGCGCCGTACCCGCCCCAACCGGGTGGCAGCACGGTGGAATTCGGGTCGAAGGTCACGCTGAAGGTCGTCCACGATCCCGTCGCCGCCTGCGAGATCGGTCCGAACAGGAACCACACGCTCTTCCATCCGTAGCCCGGGGGTGGATTCGTCGTGTCGCGCAACTCGAGCACCCAGGGCCGCGAAACGGCCGAGCCGAAGAAGCTGATGTTCTCGACACGGACATCGATCGAGATGGTCACGCTGTCGGCATCGGTGAAGTCGCCCTTGAATGCAGCGTTCGACGAGTTGACGAACGAGATCCCGAAGTTGTTGAACACCGTGCGCATGTTGGCGTCGGGGTTGCCGCCCGTCGCCACGATCGAGGTCGAGCCGCCGGGTCCGCCTGGGCCGATCCAGCCCTCGGCGCCGTTCGAGAAGGTCACGGTCGTCGCCTGTCCTGCCGCCGAAGCGGCAACGAGCAGGGCGGTCGCGGCGGCGGCGGGAAGCGGGGAGGCCATGCATGCAGGCTACTTCACGCCATGGCGGGGACAAGCGCGGACGCGCGGATCGGGGCGCATTCCGCCCCCATCGGGCGGTGGCATCACGCGGCGCGTTCCGTATCCTGCGCCCATGCTGACCGTTGCGATCCTCGCCGTGACCGCTTCTCTGACCCAGGACGCCAAGGCCGCTTCCGTGCCGCCCCCGCTCGAGCGCTTCCGGCAGCTGAGGGGCACCTGGGACGCCGACCTCGACGGCGACGGCACGCCCGACACGACGGTCGAGTACCGAGTGGTCGGTGCGGGCAGCGCGGTCGTCGAGACGCTCTTCGGCGGCACCGACCACGAGATGGTGACCGTCTACCACATGGACGGCGCGGACCTCATGTGCACGCACTACTGCGCCGCCGGCAACCAGCCTCGCCTCAAGGCCGTCAAGGTCGCCGACGATGCGATCGTGTTCGAGATGAAGGACATCACGAACCTCGTCGATCCGAAGGCGATGCACATGCACGCCGCGACCTTCACCTTCGGCGGCGACGGCACGGTGCGCGCGGTCTGGCGGTCGCAGGCCGATGGAAAGCCAGGCCACACCGCCGACTTCCGCATGAAGCGGCGCGCCGAAGGGTGACGACGCGCCGCAAGCTCCCGCGCGATTCCGCCGGACGCGGTCACGAACGCAGCGCGCGTTCGGCGTCGAGTTCCGCGGGCGTCAGCGCCGCGGTCTGGCCAGCGGGCTCCTTCGCCTCGATCTCCGCAGCCTGTGCATCGGTCGCGGGGTAGACCTCGAGCGCGCCGAACACGCCGTCGCCGATCCCGAGCAGCGCCCAGCCTGCGATCAGGCCCGCGCACACGGCCTCCTTCGAGTCCACCCAGAGCCGCCACCCGAAGGTGCCGACGG
>JBEAQW010000238.1:0-5090 GCA_041163725.1 Planctomycetota bacterium | reverse complement strand
GACACGACGAGCGAGCCGCTCTCGGCGATCGCGCAATCGACATCGGTGATGCCCACCTCGCAGTCGAAGAGGATGTCGTCGTGGTCGTTCGGCGCGAGGCAGTCACCACGCACCACGGCCGTCGCGCGGGCCGCGAGCGCCGCGTCGCGGACGGCGACCACAGTCCTTCCACGCGACTCGAGCAGCTTCGCGAGCGTCGCGTCGAGGCCGGCGTCGTCGGCGCGGGTGACGCGCATGCCGACGGCCTGCGCCTTCTCTGCGAAGAGCTCGGCGAGCTCGGCACGGTCGCGGGCGATACGGCGGACGACCGTGTGGTCAGGCACCACGGCGACCGTCACCGGCTGCGCGCGCACGGCGGCGCGGACGCGCGAGAGCAGGGCATCGACCGCGGGGTTGCGCGTCGTCATCGCGAGCCACCCTTCGTGTCGCGCCGCACGAACCAGTCGCGGAATCCCTCGCCGGTCGCGACGCCGAGGTCGCGCGTCGTCGTCCACGCTGCGCCGGGGCCGGGCGCCGACTTGAGCCACGCGCGGCCGCCATCCTTCTGTCCGAGCATCCGCGCATGCAGCCGCACGGCGCCGATCGCCATGCGGAAGAGCGCGGGGCGCTCGGCGAGCCATCGCCACAATGTGAGCGTCGCCCCCTCGGACTTCGGCGACAGGCCGCGCGCGCGCAGCCTCGCACGGTCATGCATGAGGAACTTCGGGATGTCGATCTTCACCGGACACGCCTCGTAGCACGCGCCGCAGAGTGAGCTCGCCCGCGGGAGATCGGGGTAGTTCGCGAGGCCCGCATCGCCGCCGCCCTGGGCGCGTTCGAGCTCGGGGGTGAGGACCGCGCCGATCGGTCCCGCGTACATCGATCCGTAGGAATGTCCGCCGACCTTGCGATACACCGGGCACGCGTTCAGGCACGCGCCGCACCGGATGCAGCGGAGCAGGTCGCGCTTCCCGCTCGCAAGGACGCCCACGCGCCCCGCGTCGACGAGCACGAAGTGCAGCTCCTTCGGCCCGCCATGCTCGCCGGCGCGTCGCGGACCGCGCACGAAGCTCGTGTAGACCGTGAGCGGCTGCGCCGTACCGCTGCGTGCGAGCAGCTTGAGGAACGGCGCGAGATCGCGCGCACCGCGGATCAGCTTCTCGATCCCCACGAACACGATGTGCACGGGCGGCCCGCCGACCGAGAGATCGAAGTTCCCCTCGTTCGTGCAGATGACCGCCGCGCCCTCGTCGGCAAGCAGGAAGTTCGCCCCCGACACGCCGAGGTCGGCCGCACGGTAGAGCCCGCGCATGTGCTCGCGCGCGATCATCGTGAGTTCGGTCGGGTCCTCCGTGTAGCGCGCGCCGAGCTCGCGCACGAAGCTCCTCGCCGTCGCCACGCGGTCCTTGTGGATCATCGGCGTCACGATGTGCGAGGGCGCATCGCCGTCGATCTGCAGGATGAACTCGCCGAGATCGGTCTCGAGCGTCGCGATGCCGGCGGCCTCGAACGCGGGCAGCAGGCCGATCTCCTCGGTGACCATCGACTTGCTCTTGACGCACGACCGCGCGCCGTGCGCGCGTGCGATCCCGAGCGCGATCGCGCATGCGTCGGCCGCGCTCTCGGCGGCATGCACGGTCGCGCCGGATTCCCCGGCGCGCTCGATGAACCGCGCGAGCAGCTCGTCGAGATGGTCGAGCGCGTACTGCTTCGTGTCGCGCGCCACGGTGCGCAGCAGGTCGTAGTCGGCGCCGAAGTCGCGGTCGAAGATGCCGCCGCGCTGCGTGTCCTTGAGGTGCGTGGCGTTCCCGACGAACTGCTGCAGCTTGAGATCGGCGACCGCCGCGCGCGCACGCGGCTTCATGTCGAAGGGCAGGGCGGGGGCGATGAGCTCGTTCACGCATCGCCCCTTGCGAGAAGCCCGAGCGACTCGGCGAGCGCCTCGGCGGGCGAGATCACGCGGAGCGCGACACCCTTGCGATGCGCGAGCCCGGCGAGGTGCGCCGCGCAGCCCGTGTCGCTCGCGACCAGCGTCGCAGCACCCGTCGAGGCGACATGCGCGAGCTTCTCCTCGCCGAGCGCCGTCGACACCTCGGGAAACTGCGTGCTGAACATGCCGCCGAAGCCGCAGCACTGCTCCATGTCGGGGAGGTCGCGCAGCTCGCCGCAGGCTGCGCGCGAGAGGAACGGCGCCGTGCAGCCGTGGCGGTGGATGCCGCGCAGATGGCACGCGTCGTGGCAGGTGAGGGCCGGCGCATCGGATGCGACGCCGGCCTTCGGCGCGAGCGTCGCCGGGTCGATCCCGAGCCGCGTCTCGAGGAACTCGACGAGCTCGAAGGTCCGCGCCGCGAGCGCTTCCGCGGCCGCGCGGTCGGCGCTTCCCGCGTCGAACAGCCCCGCGTACTTCTCCCGCACCACCGAGCAGCACGAGCCCGACGGCGTGACCACCGCGTCGAACGGCGCGAAGATCGCGCACATCCTCCGCGCGAGCGCCGCGGCATCGGCGGGAAGCCCGTTCGAGAGCATCGGCTGTCCGCAGCAGGTCTGCGCCAGCGGCACCTCGGGCGTCACCCCGCAATGCTCGAGCACGAGCACCGTCGCCTTCAGCGCGCGCGGCGCGAGCGCCTCGGCGAGGCAGGTGGTGAAGAGGGCGACGCGCATCCCGCGGAATGTACCCGCGGGGGCGGTCGGCCCGTCAGTGCGCGCCCCAGTTCGCGAGCAGGATCGCGAGGTCGGCGCCGCTGACGAAGGTGTCGCGGTTGAGGTCGGCGCGGCCGATGTTCGGGCCCCACTCGGAGAGCAGGAAGGCGAGGTCTGCGCCGCTCGTGACGCCGTCGAGATCGAAGTCGCCGAGGGCGATCTCGCAAGGGTCCGGCAGGCCGTCGGCATCGGCATCGGACTGGCCGAAGGCGATCTCGGCGCCATCGATCAGGCCATCGCCGTCGCAATCGGGAATCGCGCACGGGCCGCCGACGCAGAACTGCGTGCGGCGCTCGAGCAGCGCGCCGGTCGCGCCGTCGCGGAAGACGAGCGTCGTGTACACGATCGCGCCCGTCTCGGCGTCGGCGGGCGAGAGGACGAAGCTGCCCGCCCGGACGCGCATCGCCTTCCCCGCGAGGTTCTGGCCGTTCTGCAGGGTGACGAGGATCGCGGGTCCCGTGTGGAAGTCGCCGAAGGGAATCTGCGCGACATTCCAGCCCGCGATCCCCCAGCTCTGGTCGGCGATCGTGGCGTTCGCCGCGGTGAACCCCGTGCCACCGCCGAGGAGGAGGTACGAGTCCATCGCATCGGGCGCGAGGACGAGGTTCGGATCCCAGGTGCCCGTCGCGGTCGAGTCGGCGCCCTGCGTCAGCGCGTCGCGATGATGGAAGACGGGCGCGCCTTCGGCGAGGGTCAGCGCCGTGAGGAGTTCGAGCCGGTCGAGCGGGTGGTCGAAGGTCGCGAACACCTCGATCCGTACGAGGCCGTCGCGCTCGGTGCGCTCGGTCGCCCAGCCCGTGAAGTCGGCGGGGGCCGCGGTGGCGACGAGGGTCGCGGCGACGGCGGCGAGTCGCTCGGCACCACGGTGCCTCGGCGGGTGCGGCGTGGCGACAGGGGTGTGACGGGGGTGCCGGCGCATTCGTGAAGCGTACCCGTCGGGGGTTTCGGAACGAAGCGGAAATCGCGGGAAGACGCGCTCGGAACGCGGTTGTCGCGATGGGGCCGTCGCTGCGTGGGGGCGCCGGCCGGGGACGGTGCAGAGGCGACCGACTCGTCCCGAAGCTCGGTCGCGCAGGAGGCTGTCGCTGGTGCCCCGTCGGGCTTCGACTCGAGTCGCTCGCCGCGCAAGGCGCTCCTCAGCGATGCATGCGCGGTGCGATTCGCCACACGAGCCGCACGGGAACGAACACGATCGCAGTCACGATCGCGCCGGGAACCCAGCCGAGGAGGAGCCCGGCCATCCCCTGCGCGCCGTCGTTGAACGCCTCGGGTGGCGGGTCGGGCATCGATTGCCATGCGCGGAATCCATGGTCGACTGCCGTGAAGATCCCGATCCAGATCGCGAGCGTGCTCGCGAGCAGGAGGAGGGGAATCGCGATCCAGGAGCGGTTCAGTCCCGCGAGCACCGATGCGACGACCCCGAGTGCGAGACCCGCGATCGCGTGCGCGGCGAACGCGGGTCCAAACGATCCGAAGCGGATCTGATAGAGGCCGTACGGCACCGCGATCGCCGCCACGGCGACTCCGAGGGCGACGAGCACGCCGACCAGCAGATCGTGCCGCCGGCGCGTGGGGCCCACCGTGTCGAGCGTTCGTGCGTCGCGCGGATCGAATGCGCGGCCACACTCGGGGCAGGTGCGCGCGTCGGTTGCGGGACTTGTCGGCGGCGTGTGCGCGGGGGTGGATGGAGGGTCGCCTGCGCGAGGGATCACCAGCCGATGCCCGCAGCCGCGGCAATAGACCTCACCCGCGTCGCGCCCGCCTCTGTCGTCGTGTTCATGCATGCCGTGTTCCGAATCGAGTCGCGCAACGCGACAGGCGAGCGCAGCGGACGGCACGGTACGCGCCGATGCTCACCTTGTTCGGACGGACACCTATGAACGCTCCAATCACCACCGCCCGCGGGCGCCGGGAGGGCCTCAGTACGGCCCCCAGTTGCCGAGGAGGATCGCGAGGTCGGCGCCGCCGATGGTGCCGTCGCCATCGAGGTCGCCGAAGGGGGCGTTGGTGACATTCCAGAGCGAGAGAAGGACCGCGAGGTCGGCGCCGCCGATCACGCCGTCAAGATCGAAGTCACCACGGTCGAACTCGCAGTCGTCGAGCACGCCGTCGAGGTCCTTGTCCTGCGCGCCCGCGGCGATCTCGCACGAGTCGAGCACGCCGTTCGCGTTGCAGTCGTTGCCCGACGCGCCGCCCTCGCAGGTGTCGAGCACGCCGTTCTGGTTGCAGTCGAGCTGCGGGTTCGCGGCGATCTCGCATGAGTCGAGCACGACATCGAGGTCGCAGTCCTTCGACGGATCGAGCGCGATTTCGTAGGTGTCGGGCAGCGCGTTGCCATTGCAGTCGCCCTGGCAGGTGTCGGGCACGCCGTCGGCGTCGACATCGGCGGCCTGGCCCTGCGCGATGTCGCA
>JBEAQW010000237.1:0-4975 GCA_041163725.1 Planctomycetota bacterium | reverse complement strand
GCGCGTCGGTCAGGCCGACTCGCCCATGCCATTGAGGCCGAGGTCGCGCATCTTCCGATAAAGCGTCGTGCGATCGATGCCCAGGCCGCGCGCGGTGCGCGTCCGGTTCCAGTTGTTCGCTACAAGCGCCTTCAGCAGCGCCTCGCGCTCCGGATCGCGCATGGCGTCGGCGAGCGTCCTCGGAGTCGAGGCCGATCCCTTGGCATCGTCGCGCGGAGTCATCGGCAGCGGGGCGGGCGGATCGTCCTCGATGCGCGACGCATCGGGCGTCGGGGTTCCCGAACGGTCGCGACCGAATCGCACGCGCTCGGGAAGATGCTGCGGCGAGATCCACGCGCCGTCGCTCATCACGACGCCGCGTTCGACCGCGTTCTCGAGCTCGCGCACATTGCCTGGCCATGCGTGCGCTCGCAGCAAGGCCGTCGCCTCGGGATCGAATCCGAGGATGGTGCGTCCGAGTTCGGCCGACTTCCTGCGAAGGAAGTGCTCGGCGAGCGCGATCGTGTCCTGAGGCCGCTCGCGGAGCGGCGGCAGCTCGATCGGCAGCACATGCACGCGGTAGAAGAGGTCCTGCCTGAAGCGACCTTCCTCCACGAGCCTTTCGAGCGACTGGTTCGACGCGACGATCAGGCGCACATCGACCTCGACGGTCTCGTCGCTTCCGACCGGCTCGAACTTCCGTTCCTGCAGCACGCGCAGGAGCTTCAACTGCATCAGCGGCGTGGCGGAGTTGATCTCGTCGAGGAACAGCGTGCCTCCGTGCGCCGCGAGGAAGCGTCCCTTCTTGTCGGCGATCGCGCCGGTGAACGCGCCCTTCACATGGCCGAAGAGCTCGCTCTCGAGCAGCGTCTCCGGGATCGAACCACACGCGACCTCGATGAACGGCCCGGCGGCACGCTCGGATGCGCGGTGGATCGCGCGTGCGAGCAGCGTCTTGCCCGTTCCCGATTCGCCGTGGATCAGCACATTGGACCGCACCCGGCTGGCCGCGCGCGCAAGCTCAAGGGCCTTCGCGAGCCGCGGGTCCGAACCGACGACCTCGACGAGGTTGCCCGACGACTCGATCGTCCGCGCAATGGCGGACCGACCCTCGAGCATCGCGCGTGTACGCGCCCGCCCGACCGCTGCCGCGAGTTCGTCGCGGCCGAACGGCTTGAGCAGCACATCGCTCGCTCCGGCACGGATCCACTCGATCGCGCGCGCCGCCCCCACGCTGCTGCCCATCGCGACGACCGCCGCGGAACCCGACGCGCTGCGGATCGACTGCACGATCTCCGCGAGTTCGCGCTCCCGCCCGTCGAGGTTGAGCAGACTGACCGCCGTCGGATCGCTCCGGAGCAAGGCCACGAGGTCATCGAGCGTCTCCGCCACCGTGCACGCGAACCCGAGTTCGACGAGGAGTGCGCGTAGCGCACCTGCCGCGAAGCGATCCCCGTCCCAGATCAGGACGGTTGGCTGCGCCTCGCACGGATGGGCGTCAGTCGGGTTCGGGGCGTGGGGCACGGTCGCGTCTCTCCTCCAGGCGTAAGTGCAGACGGCGCATTACCTTCTGGTGATCGGCGGGTCCGCCGTGCACCTTGAGCGAGCGTTCGCTCGCTCGCCGACCAGGTCCCGCGACCCGAGCCATGGCGCGAGCGTCGAGTCGGTCCGGCTCCGAGTCATCGGAACTTCCGCGAGCCAGGGCCGCCTGCGCTTTCGAATTGCCTAAACGAATTCATTATCGGGACCTTCACCGCCCTCCCAGATGGCAGCGCCGGTCACGAGCCACCGCCTTCGGAGTCACTGCTCCCGCACCCCGCTCGGGAATGTCGTCGAAATTCAATCGGTGGACCGTCATACTGTCCGACTTGGGCCGTTCACCCCGGCCCCGGCTGCGCCGCTATCGCAGCCGCCGACATCGCAGCCACCGTCCGCGCCTGACGCGGGACACCTGCCGACTCCGAGAAACCTCCGCGCGGATGGCCAGCGCCGCGCACCGATCGCAACACGGCAGCTGGAGCGCCCGAATCCGACCGCTCGACTCACGAGACCACCCATGATCACCAAGTTCGCCACCGTGACCCTTCGTACCGCGCTTGTCGCCGCAGCCACGCTGATCGCAAGCGAGTCCATCGTCCTCGCGCAGGCCGAACCCCCTGCGGGTCAGCGCGGTGGCCAGAACGGAGGTCGTGGTGGCCAGAACGGCGGCGGCCAGAACGGCGGCGGCTTCGGCCGCATGTTCGGCGGTCAGAACGGCGGCGGCAACATGCGTGGTGGCATGGGCGGCCTGCGCGATCTCCGCGAGGCGCTCGAGGCCGACTTCATGCGCCGCGATGTGCCGATCTTCGTCCGCCAGCTCAGCCTCACCGAGGACCAGAGCGGCGTGCTCGAGACGCTCTTCGTCGACTATGAAGCGACCTTCCAGCCGGAGTCCGAGGCGATCCAGGCCTCGATGATGGACATCGGACGCAACATGATGCAGTCCGTCATGTCCCCCGAGCGCCGCGAGCAGATGCAGCAGATGCGCGAGCGCATGCAGGATGAGATGAGACAGCTCGAGGAGGCCAACGGCCCGATGGACGATGACGCGCGCCGCGCGTTCTTCCGCGAGCGCATGCAGAAGGCCGTCGAGGAGTTCGCGCAGCAGTCGCAGGCCAGTGGCCTCGACGCCGAGCTCAAGGGCGCCATCGGCGAGCTGCTCGAGAAGCTCGAGCAGTGGCAGTCGCGCAAGGCGCAGCTGCGCACGAACTTCACCGAGGGCCTGAAGGTCGTCCTCGACGACGACCAGCTCGCGCTGTGGCCGGCGTTCGAGCGCTTCCTCAATCGCGAGAAGACGCTGCCCCGCGGCCGCATCTCCGGCGAGAGCCTCAACCTCTTCTTCGTCGTCGACGAGATGCGCATGCCGCCCGAGGACTTCGCGCGCATCGAGCCGCTCTTCGACGACTACGAGACGCGACTCGACAACGCCCTCAAGGCGCGTAACGCGTACCTCGAGGAGTCGATGCCGCGGATCATGAAGGCCGTCCAGTCGCAGGACTCGGGCGATGCGGAGCGGATCTTCCGCCGTCAGGCCGACCTCCGCGCCGCCGTCCGCGATGTCAACGACGAGTTCCGCAAGGCCATGGTGAACGCCCTCGGCGACACGGAGTGGGCGCGCGCCCTCGATAAGCAGGTCCTCGAGACCGGCTGGGACCGCTTCTTCCGTCCCACCAACACCGACCGCATGTTCGAGGAGGCCATGAAGCTCGAGGATCTCGATCCGGCCGTGCTGCAGTCGGTGCGCGAGCTCTATGCGTCGTACCGCACCGAGCTCTCTCCGATGAACAACCGCCTCAAGGACCTCGCGCGCACCGAGGAGCCGAGCCAGATCGTCCGCGACGGCGAGCGCATGGTGACCATGATGAGCCAGGGCATCGCGGGCATGGCGCGCGGCTTCGGCCCCGGCGGCGGCAACGACGCCGGCGAGGATCCGATGCGCAAGGTCTTCGACGAGCGCAACGACCTCGGCGACCGCTACGAGGAGCGCCTCAAGGCGCTGCTCACGCCCGAGCAGTTCGAGAAGCTTCCGCGTGGTCGCGGCGGACGCGGTGGTCGCGGCGGTGCAGGTGGCGCCGGCGGCAACTTCGATCCGAACGCGTTCCTCGACCGCATGCCCGAGGAGCAGCGCAAGCAGTTCATGGAGGCCGTCGACAAGAACAAGAACGGCACCATCGACGAAGACGAGCGCGACGGTATCCGCGACTACATGCGCCAGCAGTTCGGCAACATGCGCGGCGGCCAGGGCGGCGGCGCCGCCGGTGGCGCGCAGGGTGGCGGCCGGCGCGGCAACCGCGGCGGTGGCAACGAGGTCTGACCTCCTTCAACGATTGCATATGAACGGTGCGCGCGGCTCCCCGCGCGCACCGTTGCATTTCACGGGTCGCGCAGGCCTGCATCGACCGCAGGCACTATCCTCCGCCGCCATGGACGACTCACGCCAGGACGCGCATGTGCAGAAGCTGGCCGCGATGGCCTCGGCCGGAACCGCGGCGCCGCTGCCGAGCGAAGGTCTCCTCGCGCAGACGACCGAAGCGCTGCGACATCTCGTGTTCCCGCAGCTGCGCTCGCTTTCGCTGTCGGGCGACGCGCTCGCACGCCAGGTCGTGCACGGCTTCTCCCTCCTCATCGCCGAGGCGCACGCCGCTTCGGGGACTTCCGCGGATCCCGCCGCGACCGAGTCGTTCTTCTCGCGTATCCCGGCGATCTCCACGCGCCTTTCCGCCGATGTCAAGGCCGCCTACCAGGGCGACCCCGCCGCGCGCGACGAACTCGAGATCGTCGTCTGCTATCCCGGTATCCGCGCGCTGCTCGTCCACCGCTTCGCGCACGAGCTCGATGCGCTCGGCGTGCCGCTCCTCCCGCGGATGATGGCGGAGCAGGCGCACCGCGAGACCGGCATCGACATCCACCCGCGCGCGACCATCGGCGATGCGCTCTTCATCGATCACGGCACCGGTGTCGTCGTCGGTGAGACCGCCGTGATCGGCAACCGCTGCCGCATCTACCAGGGCGTGACGCTCGGTGCGAAGAACTTCGAGCGCGAGCCCGACGGCTCGATGCGCCGGGGGTACCGCCGCCACCCGACCCTCGAGGACGATGTCATCGTCTACGCGGGAGCGACGATCCTCGGTGGCGACACCGTCATCGGCAGGGGATCGGTGATCGCAGGCGGCGTGTTCCTGACGAAGAGCGTGCCGCCGGGCCATGTCGTCACGGGTCCGAAGCTCGAGCTGCGCATGATCTCGATGGGCGGCGCGATCTGAACCGCCCGGCGAATAGGCGATAATCCGCGGCGAAAACGCGCGTGCCATCGACTTGGCCATCGGCTCTATACTCGTCCCTTCGCCTTCCAGGACGAGCAGACCATGACTACGAACGACCGCTTCGGCGCCCGCGCCACCCTCGATACGCCCTACGGCCCCCGGAACTACTACCGCCTCGACGCGCTCTCGCAGTT
>JBEAQW010000236.1:0-3396 GCA_041163725.1 Planctomycetota bacterium | reverse complement strand
GCGCAAGGAGCGCGACCAGCGCTACGGCAGCGCATCCGATCTCTCGGACGACATCCGACGCTTCCTCGACGGTCGGCCCCTGAAGGCGGCTCCGGAATCGCGCGTGTACCGGGCGCGGAAGTTCGTGCGCAGGCACCGGGGTGCCGTCGCTGCGGCGGTCGCCGTTGGATCCGCGCTGTCGGCCGGGTTCATCGCGACCGCGTGGCAGTGGCGCGTTGCCGTCGGCGCGTTGGCCGAGGCCGAGGCCATGAACGCCTTCGTCGTGGACGACGTGTTCGGCGCGTCGGATGTCGACCGCTACGACGAGGGCGTGCGGGCGGTCGACCTTGTTCGCGAAGCCGCGCTGCTTGCACCCCAGCGCTTTCCTTCGGATCCGCGGCTTCGCGGACGCGTGCTTCTCGCCATGGGGCGCGCGTTGCTGGGCGTCGGGAGCCCGAAGGAGGCGATCGCTCCGCTCGAGTTCGCGCGGGCCGACCGCGCCTCGCTCGAGCCAGGCGACCGGGCGCAGCTGGACATTTCGCTCGCCGAGGCCCTGTACCGTACGACGGGCGGCAAGGATCCGGTCCGTGGCGCAATGCTCGCGCGCGAAGCCCTCGCCGCGGCGCGGGGCATGGATCCGGTCGATCTCGCGCTGGAGTCGACGGCGCTCAACCACCTCGGCGGCGCGATGAAGGGGCAGGGCGACCTTGATGGCGCCGCGCAGGCCTACAAGGATGCGCTTGCGATCCGCGAGGCGACATTCGGTGTCGCGAGCGTCGAGGCCCACGTCGTGCGGGGAAACCTCGGCCTTGTTCGCCTCGAGCGCGCGAGAACTCTCGGACGAGATGCGCGCGCGGCACGCGAGGAGGCTGCGGCCGCGACCGACCCGGTGGCGCGCGAGGCGGCGCTTGCCCGCTCGCGCGAGATGGCAAGCGCGGCGGCCGATGGCCTCGAGGCGGCCGCCCTCGAGTTCGGGAGGCTTGCCGATGCCGCGAAGCGGGATCTCGGCGAGCGCCACGGCCACACGATCTCGATGGCGAACGAGCATGCCACGGCGTTGCTCCTGCGCTCGCTGCTCCTCCGTGCGAGCGACCCCGCGAAGGCCGACGAGCTCGCGGTTCGCGCGGTCGACGCGTTCGTCCCTCTCGAGGCCATCGTCGCTGAACGCCTGAGTCCGACGCATTTCCGTCGCGTCTGGATCGCAGGCAATCACGCCCGCGCGCTCGCCGATCTCGGTCGTGTGGCCGAGGCTGCCTCCGTGCTCCGCCAGCTGTTCGACCCCGCGGAGATGCTGCGGGCTCCGATGACCGCCGACCAGGCGGCCCTGGCGGGGGAGCTCATGCGCCACCTCGATGGTCTTGGACGCATCGACGAGGCGATCGGCCATGCGGAGGCCTCGTTGCGATGGGCGAGGCGCTCGGCCGATCCGCGTGCGCGCGTGCGCGCCATCGAGGCCGCGGTTTCCGCGAACATCGAGGCGCGAACAAGCGCCGCGGACCCCGAGGGTCTGCGGCGCTGGACGGAATTTGGCGCAAAGCTCAGCCCGTCCAAGCCGTAAGCACGACAGCCAGGTCGCCGGCGCCGACGGTGCCGTCGTGGTCGACATCGGCCGCGCCGGTCCCGCCCCATGACGCGAGCAGGATGCCGAGGTCGCTGGCATTGACTCGTCCATCCCCGTCGATGTCCCCGGGCACGTCGAAGGGCGTGGGACTCAGTTCGAGGGTCCAGTCCATCACGCTCGATACGTAGGTCTCGCTGGAGTCCAGAAACACGCCGAATCCCTGGACACTCAGCTGGTAGGTTCCGCTCGTCAGCCGGTCGCCGCAGACGCACCCTGTTCGCGCCGTGAGAACTGGCGCCACGCCCGTGGCAGTGACGCGGAAGTAGGAGTCCGAGGGAACGACGAACACGATGGGGTCCTCGGGTTCATCTCCAATGGTGGGGATGGTGGTGATGCGGAAGTTCGAATCCGCGAAATAGTCGGGAGGTTGCTGGCCTGAGATCGCTCCCTGCATGGTGATCTTCTGGACCGCGGTGTCGTCAGTGACGATGCGTGCCGAAAGGCTTCCGGAGGAGCCGGCCAGACCACTTCCCGTGCCTCCCGAAGCATCGGCGGACAGCGGGTCGACGGGGAACCCATTGAACGCCGAATCGGTTCCTTCGTCGGAGAAGGTCGCTCCGCCGATCCACAAGGTGCCGTCGAGGAAGACCGGCCCCGTGATCGGCGTCCAATTCCACGACATGGAGATCGTGCCGCCCGCGATGACACGAATGAGAGTGGGACGGTCGTCGGCGCTCAGGAAGCAATATTCGATGTAGGGATTTACGGTGCAGGAAGTCCGGTCGGAGGCCACCATCTCGAGTTCGTTCGTAGCCGTGTCGAGTCGATAGACAATGACTCCGGTGTAGAAGCTCGAGGGGCAAAGGTCCAGCTCGAGCAGGCCGGGTTCGGTGTTCGGCTCGATGCGGAACCACACGTCGGGCTCCGGAGCGCACCACTCCAGTCGCTCGCAGTCCTCGGGTCCGGGAAGGGGATCGGCCGATGGACTCGCAAGCCATGTGTCGGCCTGAACGAGCGACCCGCTGAGCGGGATCGCGGTTGCGGACTCTCGATCGTCATTCGAAACAACGCGGCCGTCTCCGACCGCGATGCCCGCGCCCGGCGTGGTCTCCCACGCAAGCTCGTAGATCATCCTCGGAGAATCGATCGTGGAGCCGATCCAAAACGAACCCCAGCCGTAGCGGGTGAGCCCGTCGTCGGCGATGAACTTGAAGCCGAAGTAGTGGTAGGAGTTGAGTCTCCAGTTGCCCGGGGCCGAACCGACGACGACCGCGCCCCCGCCGAAGCTGCCGGTCGAATCGACGACATTGCCGAGATCGAGGCTGCCCGCCGAGCCGGTCGTAACGCCCGGGTACCGCATCATGCCCGCGCCGGTCGCGTTGAACCAGGACAGCGAGGTCGCCGAGTGCGGGTTGATGTCCCAGCCGGCCACGGACTTGCCCTGGGAGCCAGTTTGGAGGGACTGGACGTTGATGTAGAGGCCATCGCTGTTCGCGGGCACCGGAAAGTAGACCTGTTGATAGTTCACGTCCGCGACTGCGGGTGCGGCGGCGGCCGTAGTCGCGAGCGCGGCGAGCGCGAAGTGACGGGCGATACGCGTTCGGAAATCGTGCATTTGGAGATCTGCGCAGGGGGTGCGAGTGGAGCGTGGCTGAGTCGGATCTTCAAGCGACCTGCAGGCCGTGCCCTCCTCAACATAGCGAGTCGATCCTGAAGATCCATGTTCTCGGCCGGATCAACAACTTTTTGAGCCTCGACCGCGCGTGCGGTGTTGCCTGACAGTTTTCGCCGGTCGCCCTCGGATCGAGCCCGGGGCCACGGATGTGCGCCTGAACGGCCTTGCGATCGGACTGTCG
>JBEAQW010000235.1:0-15027 GCA_041163725.1 Planctomycetota bacterium | reverse complement strand
CTCGATGCGCTGGTCGACGACCTCGCGACGCTCGAGCCGCGCGCGGGCGGCGAGGTGCTCGTCGCCGCGGGCGATGCGCTGATCGGGATCGCCCGCGATCCGGTGAGGCTCGATGGCGATGGCGTCATCGGCGTCGCGCAGCGCGCGGGCGTCGAGCGCGCGGTGCGGCACGGCGTCTATGTCGCCGCGCGCGAGGGTGAGGACGACCGCGTGCATGCGTTCCTGCAGAAGCCGGGCGAAGGGGAGTTGGCTGCCGCGGGTGCGGTGGACGCGCGCGGCATCGCACTCGTCGATACCGGGCTGCTCTCGCTCGATCCAGCCGCGGTCGGCGCGATGCTCGCGGGTGCGGGTGTCACGCTCGCGTGCGACGCGGACGGAGGGTGCGAGATCGTCGTCGCGAAGGGTGGTCTTGCGGACAGGGCGTCGCGCGCGGAGCTTCCGCCGATCGACCTCTACCGCGAGATCCTGATGGCGCTTCCGGCCGCGACCACGCGCGAGGCGTACCTCGCCGCATGCGCCGATGGACGGACGGAGGCCGTGCTCGCGCCGTACTTCGACGCGATGCGCGGGACGCCGTTCCGCGTGCGCGTCGCGAGCCTGAGCGAGTTCCTGCACATCGGTTCGACCGCCGAGGTGCTGTCATCGCTCGTGGGTACCGCCGCCGCATGCCGGGACTTCGGCATCGATCCCGACCGTCGGATGCATGGCGACACGCTGCTGCTCGACGCGTCGGTGCGGGAGCTTGCGCTTGCGTCCGGGCACGCGGCGGTGGACCGCTCGGCGGTCGTCTCCCTCGAGCTCGGCGGTGGCAATGTCGTCGTGGGTGTGCACGCGGAGCGCGTGTCGCTGCCGGCCGGCGTGTCGCTGTTCGCCATTCCGCAGCTCGACGAGGAGCCCGTGCATGTCGCGTGCGGCCTGCACGACGACTTCAAGACGCCGTTCGCACAGGGAGGCACGATCTTCGGCGAGGCGTTGGACGCGTGGTGCGCGCGTGCCGGACTCGATGCGCGCACGGTGGCGACCGGTGACGGAACGCTCTGGGATGCGCGACTCTGGTGCGAGGCGCCGGCGAAGGGCGGTGATCCGCTCGCGCTCGTGCGATGGATGTGGGAGGGTGGAGCGCCGCCGCAGGCCTGGCGCGATGCCGCGCGCTGCTCGCTGCGCGAGGCCGTCGAGCGCGCGGATCTCGAGGAGATCGCGCTCGAGCGCGATCGCATCGCGCGCGGATGGGTGTGCGCGCATCCAGTGACCGCGCTTGCGGAGGCGCTCGATGATGTCGACGCGCGGCAGATGCACGAGCTGCTCGTCGCGCAGGAGGATCCGACGCGGCTCGCCGTGCTCATGCGCGGCGCGGAGGAGCTGCTCTCGACGCCGTCGCCGATCGCGCGCGCGCACGGCGCCGCGACGCTTGCCGAGGTCGCGGGCGCGGCGAGCGCGGAAGGAAGGTCGATGCGCGACATCGCCTTCCGATGCGTGGGCGAGGCGGTGCTCGGCCACTTCGAACTTCCGTCCGCGCCGGCGCGCGCGGCGATCCTGCACGATCAGGCGGTGTGGACGAGCATGCCCGTGCGCGTCGACCTCGCCGGCGGCTGGTCCGACACGCCGCCGATCTGCAACGAGGTCGGTGGAAGCGTGGTGAATGTCGCGGTCACGCTGCGCGGGCAGCTTCCGATCCAGGTGACGGCGAAGCTCGAGGAGGAACCGGTCATCCGCATCACGAGCACCGACGCGGGCCAGACGCGCGTGATCCGGTCGATGGCCGACCTCGCGCAACGCGGCGATCCGACGCGCTGGTCGTCCCTCGCCGAATCGGCGCTCGTCCTCGCGGGCATCGCGCCGAGCGATCCGAATGCGTCGTTGCAGGAGTGGCTGCAGGCCGTCGGCGGCGGACTCTCGCTCACGATGTTCTCCGCGGTTCCGAAGGGTTCGGGCCTCGGTACGAGTTCGATCCTCGGTGCGGCGACGATCCAATGCCTCGACCGCGTGCTCGGTCGCGAGCGCGGTGTCGACGGACTCTTCGCCGCGACGAGCGCGCTCGAGCAGATGCTCGGTACGCGCGGCGGCTGGCAGGACCAGGTGGGCGGAACGATCGGCGGGTTCAAGCTCGCATCCACCGTCGCGGGCGTGGAGCAGCATCCCCAGGTCGATCGGATCGAGGTTCCATCGGCGCTGGTCGAGGAGCTCGGCGAACGCGCGCTTCTCTACTTCACGGGCGAACGGCGGATGGCGAAGAACATCCTCGAGACGGTCGTGTGGAACTGGCTCGTGCGCGAGCCGTCGGCGACCAAGGCCGTCGAACGGCTGCGCGCGAACGCGGCGCGGATGCGCGGGGCGCTCGCGTCGGGCGATGCGCGCGGCGTGGTCGCTGAGATCGCCGAGTACATGAAGCGCAAGCGGCAGATCGATCCCGGCAGCTGTCCGAAGGCGTTCGACGATCTCGCCGCGCGCTGGAGCGGCGCGCTCGACGCGTGGTGCTTCGCAGGCGCGGGCGGCGGTGGGTTCATGCTGCTCGTGGCGCGCGATGCCGCGTCGGCCCGCGGGATCCGCGCCGAGATCGAGCGCGATCCGCCGCATGCGCGCGCACGCGCGTTCGACTTCGAGGTCGATCCCGTCGGCATGCGCTGCGCGGTGCTGTGAACGCGTCAGCTGCGGTGCCTGAGGAAGGGCAGCCGAACTCCGAGTGCGCCGAGTGCGCTGATCAGCGCGATCGTGAAGAACGCCTCGTCGAGGTTGCCGACGCCGGGAATGTTGTCGGGCAGGAGCTCGAAGATGCCGAGCGTCGGGTTGGCCAGATACGCCGCGGAAACGAGCGCGACGCAGACGGCGATGGCCTTGCCGAGGCGGCCGAGCTCCCGTTCCGCGGCGGGCTTCGGCGCCGGCGGCGCGAGCGGGGGCGTTTCCCTGTGGTCATCGGGCTGCGGGTTCATGGCGGGCATCGTAGGATTCCCGCATGGATTCCGAGACGCCCGCTCGCCCGACGGCCCTGCAGACCAACCGCCCGTGGTTGTCCGTCGCGGGCTGCCTCGGTGGGACGGCGATCACGGCGGTGGTGGTCGCGCTCCTGGTCGTCGCGCTCGTGATCTGGTTCGTGTTCCCCGAGTGGGTGCCGTTCCGCGCGACGGGCGAGTGATCGCGCGCTGTTACATTGGTGCGCACGGAGAGCGCTCGTGCGGCGCCCCGACCTCGGTGGTGCCGCGGCGATCCGGCTGCGAGAAGGCGCGATGCATGTTCTGCTCACCATCATCGGCGAACGGCGGTTCGCAATCGACTGCGCCGACATCGTCGAGGTGATTCCCGCCGTCCTGCATCGGCCGTCGGGGACGGGTCCGGCATGGCTGCTCGGTCTGATCGATGTGCATGGCGAGCTGCTTCCGCTCGTCGATCTCTCGACGATCGTCGACGGGACGCGAACGCCCATCCTGCTCGGAACGCGCATCGTGGTCCTTCGGCTCGGCGGCGAGCTCTTCGAAGGCGTGACGGGACGCGTGGGGCTGCTGGTGCCGTGCGTCGACGGGCCCGTCGAGCGCGACTTCACCCAGGCGGGTGCGCACCGAGGCTTCAGCTTCACCGGTGCGACGCATCTCGGTCCGACGATCGCCGACGATGTCGGAATGGTGCAGCTGCTCCGCTGCCAACGGCTGCTCGAGGGCGATGCCGCGCTACGCGAACTCCCGCTCGGCGAGACCGCTGGACGGGATGAAGCCATGCCGGGGCAGGGCGGCGGATGAACGACTCCGCCGCGCTGTTCGAGGCGTTGCGCGCGCGGCTCCTTTCGCGCAGCCGGTTCGCGCCCACGGTCGCGACGCGCGAGCGGATCGAGGCGTGGATCAGGACGCGGATCGGCGACGGGTCGGACAGCGGGATGCAGGCGGCGAGCGGTGAATCGAACGCGGCCGCATTCGACGCGAGGATTCGGCTGCTGCTCGACGATGCGCGCGAGTACGCCATGCTCGAGTCGGGCCTCTCGCCCGCGGAAACCTGGCTGTTCCGCTATCCCGAGTCGTTCGAGATGCTGCGCGCGCATGCATCCGCCGCGCGCGCGCGGCCCTTCCGCGTGCTGCTCCTCGGCGCAGGCGGCTGGTGCGAGCCGTGCTCGGTCGTCGCCGCCCTGCACGATGTGGTCGGCGATGCGATGCAGGTCGATGCGATGCAGGTGCACGCGATCGACCGCGACGGCGGGTTGTTCGCGGCACCGCGCGTGTTCGGCCACAACTCGGTGCGTTCCGCGGTTCCCGACTGGGCTCGCACGGCGCTTGAACGGCGCGCGGACGCGTGGCACTTTCGGGAGGAGCTCTCGCCCGCGATCCGGACCGAGGTCGGTGACATCGTCGACTGCGCGGCGAGGAATGCGCGCGAGGGTGCGCGGTTCGACGCGGTCTTCTTCCGGAATGTGGCGATCTATCTCGGCGAGGATGCGCGTCGCTCGGTCTTCGCGCGCGTGCGGGAGCTGCTCGTGCCCGATGGTCTGCTGTTCGTCGGTCACGCGGAGATCGGCGCGGCCGCTGCGGAGCCGGGCTTCATCGCGGAGTCGCGCAGCGGCGCGTTCGCATTGCGGCGTTCGGATGCGCCCGTGGCGTTGCCCGCGCAGGCGGTCCCGGAGCCGACCCGCGTGTGCGACGAAGGCGCGAGAACGGAGCCCCGTGCGCCCGACTCCTCGCGTGCGCGCGGGTCGGAACCGGAAGCTGCACCTTTCGCGCCTCGGAGGGCGGTCGTCGCCGAGCCAGCCGTCTACATCGGGCGTGCCCGCACGGCGCTCGCGACGGGCGACCTCGCTGCGGCCGAGGAGCACATCGGGAAGGCGCTCTATCTCGCGCCGCGCGACGAGGAGGCTCTGGTCCTCGCCGCCGAGATCGCGGACCGTCGCGGCGCGCGCGCCGAGGCGGATCACTTCCGCCATCGAGCGATGCATGCGCATCTCTCGCGGACGACGCCTCCGGGAACGGACGGCTGCTGAGGCCGCGTGATACCCTCTCCCCCGCGCATGCAGCAGCCAAAGCCGGACAATGACCGACCGGAGTTCGAGGGAGGAACCTCGATGGATCGCGTTCCATCGGCGGAGCACTCGCTCGCGCGTTCCGAGTCGATGCTCGTGCGACCGCTCACGCGCGAGGATCTCGAGGCCAACACGCGGCTGATCGCACGGCCCGCCGAGCGTGCCGCGGCCGTGACGCGCGGGCTCCTCGTGTTCTCCATCGGCCCGGAACTGCTTGCGATCGACGCCACCGCGATGCACCGCGTGGTGCCCTCGACCGTGATCCGCCGTGTGCCGCATCGAACGGCCGGCTCCTTCCTCGGTATCGCGAATGTCGCCGGCGAGCTTGCCCCCGTCTGCGATCTCCGGCATGCGCTCGGACTCGAAGGCGACGGCCGGGGCGCGCACTTCGTGGTGATCGGGGGCGTCGGCGCACGCTGGGCGTTTCCCGTCGAGCGCGTCCACGGCGTCCATCGGATCGATGCATCCACCATCGTCGAACCGCCCGCGACCGTTCGGCATGCGATGAACGGCTGCACCGTCGCGCTCGCACCATTCGCGCAGACCGGGGACACCACGCGCTTCGCGGCCGTGCTCGACGCCGAGCGCCTCGCCCGACTCTTCGCACGGAGCCTGCCATGAGCGATCTCGGCGGGTTCTCGCTTCACGAGCTCTTCCGCGCGGAGGCCGAGCAGCATGCGGCGGCGCTGAGCGAGGGTCTCGTCGCGCTCGAGTCGTCGAGCGATCCGTCCGTCGTGGAGCCGCTGATGCGCGCGGCGCATTCGATCAAGGGTGCGGCCCGCGTCATCGGACTCGAGATCGCCGTCGGGCTGTCGCATGCGATGGAGGATGTGCTTGTCGCCATGCAGCGGGGACGCGAGCCGATCGCGTCGGGCCGGATCGACCAGCTCCTCAAGGGAACGGATCTGCTTGCGTCGCTCGCGCGGATCGACGAGTCGTCGGTACCCGAGTGGACATCCTCGCACGCGGACGCGATCGGAGCGCTCGTCGATTCACTGCGCGCGCCGGCTCCCGCCGAGCCGAATGCACCGGTCGCAGCGCCTCCCGCCGTATCCGCGCCGCCGGTCGTCGAGGCAGCGGTCGCTGAGACTGCGGTCGTGAAGCCAGCCGCTGAAGCGGCCGCGGTCGAGCAGCCACCCGCGCGCGTTCGCACGGAGACGATGCCCACGGCCGCCCAACCGACCGCGGCGCGCGTGTCGAGTGTGCGGATCGAATCCGAGAAACTCGACCGACTCCTGCAGCTTGCGGGTGAGACGATGCTCGAGTCGCGCCGGCTCACGGGTGTGCGCGATGGAGCGCTGGATCTCAAGCAGCTGCTCGTGCGGCTTGGACGCGAACTCGATCGCATGCGCGCCGCAGCGGGCGAAGGCAGCGCGGTGGGTGGATTTGCGGCGCAGGCGCAGGCGCTCGTCGAGCTGAGCCGCAACGGCCTGCTCGACCATGTGGTCACCATCGAGGACGCCATCCGTCGTGGAGAGGAGACCTCGACCGAGCTCTACAACGAGGTGCTCGCCAGCCGCATGCGGCCGTTCGGCGATCTCTCGGCGGGACTGCCCCGATCGGTGCGCGACCTCTCGCGCACGCTCGGCAAGGATGTTCGCATCGAGATCCGCGGAGAGACGGTCCCCGTCGACCGCGATGTGCTCGCGCGCATCGAGGCACCGGTCAACCACATGATCCGCAACGCCATCGATCATGGGATCGAATCCGCCGACGAGCGACGCGCGGCGGGCAAGCCCGCACAGGCGACCGTGCGCGTCGAGGCGAGGCACCAGGCGGGGCAGCTGCGCATCCGAGTGTCGGATGACGGGCGCGGCATCGATCTCGAGGGGCTGCGTCGGCGCATCGTGCAGCGATCGCTCGCACCCGCGGAGATGGCGGACGGGCTCGCCCCCGATGAGCTGCTCGAGTTCCTCTTCCTTCCCGGTTTCTCGACGGCGAGCCGCGTGACCGAGGTGTCGGGGCGCGGTGTTGGTCTCGATGTCGTGCAGTCGGTCGCGCGCGAGATCGGTGGAACGGCGCGCATCTCGACCGAACTCGGTCGTGGAACCTCGTTCGAGCTCGTCCTTCCCGTGACGCTCTCCGTGATCCGCGCGTTGCTTGCGGAGATCGCCGGGGAGATCCTCGCGTTCCCGCTCTCGCGGATCGAGCGCGTGGTGCAGCTCGAGGCCACCGACATGCAGACGGTCGAGGGATGCATGCAGTGCATGATCGATGGTGCCGCGATCGGCGTGATCGACGCCGCGCAGGTCCTGGAGCTCGGCACCGCCGCGCGGGACCGCGCGCGCGAGGGCACGCGGGAGACCGTCGTCGTGCTTGGCTCGGGCAGCGAGCGCTTCGGACTCGCCGTCGATGCAGTGGCGGGCGAGGAGGATCTGGTCGTACGCGCGCTCGACGAACGATTCGGCAAGGTGCCGCATCTCTCCGCCGCGGCCCTGCGCGAGGATGGCGAGCCGGTGCTGATCGTCGACACCGAGGACATGCTCCAGTCTCTGCGCGTGCAGCTCGGACAGGGCTCCGTGCAGGCGGCGCGGCGCCGCATCGGGCCGCAGGCCGAGGCGCGGTTCCGCGCGCTTGTGGTCGACGACTCGGCCACCGTGCGCGAGGTCGAGCGGCAGCTGCTCGTACGCATGGGTTTCGAGGTGGTGACCGCGGTCGATGGTGTCGATGGATGGAACACGCTCCGCGAAGGCAGGTTCGATCTCATCGTGAGCGACATCGACATGCCGCGGATGAACGGAATCGAGTTCGTGCGCACGCTTCGTGCGGATGGGCGCTTCGCGCGCGTGCCGGTGATCGTGGTGAGCTACAAGGACCGCGAGGAGGACCGGCTCGCAGGTCTCGAGGCCGGCGCGACCGCATACCTCACCAAGGGTTCGTTCCAGGACAGTTCGTTCGCCGACACGGTGCGCGATCTCGTCGATGTCGGTCGCGCCGGCGGGAGCCCGGCATGAGAGTCGCGATCGTGAACGATCTCGTGCTCGCATGCGAGGCGCTGCGGCGCTCGATCCAGGCCGACCCCGCGCTCGAGATCGCATGGGTCGCGCGCGATGGAGACGAGGCGGTGGAGTGCGCGCGGCGCGACCGTCCCGATCTCATCCTGATGGACCTCATCATGCCGCGCATGAACGGTGCGGAAGCGACGCGCAGGATCATGCGCGAGTCGCCGTGCCCGATCCTCGTGGTGACGGCGACGGTCACCGGGAATGCGACGCTCGTCTACGAAGCGCTGGGTGCAGGCGCGCTGGATGCCGTGAATACGCCGAGTTTCGCGGAAGGCGCGCGGCTCGCGGGAGTCGCGGAGCTGCTCGAGCGCATCCACCGCGTGGCACGCATCGCGCGCGGAGCGGCCGGCGCGCATCGTGTCGGCGCGATGCACCTTCCTCCGTCGGCGATGGCGCTTCCTCCACTCGTCGCGATCGGCGCCTCGACGGGTGGACCGCGTGCGATCGCGGATGTGCTCCGCGCGCTTCCGCGTCCGCTCCCTGCGGCGGTCGTGATCGTGCAGCATGTCTCCGCAGCGTTCATGTCCGGATTCGCGGAGTGGTTGTCCGCCGAGACCGGGCACCGCGTCACGCTGGCGCGGCAAGGCGACGCGCTTCGTGCGGGCGACATCATGCTCGCCGGCGAGGAGCGGCAGTTCGTGCTCGACGATCACGGGCGCCTCGCATACACCGACGAACCGAAGGATGAGCCGCATCGGCCGTCGGTCGACGCGCTGTTCCACTCCCTTGCGGCGCGCGCGCGGCCAGGTGTCGCGGTGCTGCTGACCGGAATGGGACGCGACGGTGCGGCGGGTATGCGCGCGCTGCGGGATCGCGGCTGGCACACGATCGCACAGGACGAGGCGAGCAGCGTCGTCTGGGGGATGCCTGGCGCGGCGCACCGCATGGGTGCGGCGGTCGAGGTCCTGCCGCTCGCGGCGATCGGGCCTTCGGTGCTCGGCGCGCTCGCACGGGGCGGGCGGGCACAGCGGGGAGATTCGCGTTGATCGCGTGGTCGGGCACTGCGTGGATCCGACGAGGATCCACCCGGGTCCGGCAGGGATCGAATATGGAGCCGACATGGAACGAATCGAACGACCCGACCTGATGGAGACGACCGACCGCGTGCTGCTCGTGGACGATCAGCCGATCGTCGCGGAGGCCGTGCGGCGCATGATCGCATCGGTCGCCGCATGCGAGTACCGCAGTGTGCAGGACCCGGCGCAGGCAGTCGAAGCGGCGCTCGCGTTCCGCCCGACCGTGATCCTGCAGGACATCGAGATGCCGGGCATGAACGGACTCGAGCTGCTTCCCGCGTATCGCGCGCATCCGGACCTGCGCGATGTGCCGGTCATCATGCTGACGGGCAAGGAGGATCCGCAGGTCAAGGCCGACGCGTTCGCGCGCGGAGCGAGCGACTACCTCGTGAAGCTCCCGCATCCGGTCGAACTCGTCGCGCGCATCCGGCACCACTCGCGCGGCTACCGGTTCCAGCTCGAGCGCAACGCCGCATACACCGCGCTCGCGGAGAGCGAGGCGCACATGAAGGCGGAGATCAACCGCGCGGCGGCGTATGTGCGCTCGCTCCTCGATCCGCCGATGTCCGACGGCCCCGTGCGCGCCGACTGGCGCTTCATTCCGTGCGAGGCGCTCGGCGGCGATGTGTTCGGATACCACTGGATCGACGACGATCACCTCGCGGCGTATGTCATCGATGTGAGCGGCCACGGCGTCGGCCCCGCGCTGATGGGCGTGTCCGCGATGAACCTCATCCGCTCCGGTTCGCTCGAGCGCGAGCAGGTCCTCGACCCGACGCGCACGCTCGAGGCGCTCAACGCCGCGTTCCAGATGTCGCGCCACGACGGCATGTACTTCACCGTCTGGTACGGCGTGTACGACCGTCGCTCGCGCGAACTCGCGTGGGCCGGCGGCGGTCATCCGCCTGCATTCCTGCTGCGGGGAGGCGAACTCCGCCGTCTCGACTCGACGAGCTTCATGATCGGGGCCGTCGAGTCCTACGAGGCGCCGACGATGCGGACGACGCTCGAGCCGGGCGACCGCCTGTATCTCTTCTCGGACGGCGTGTTCGAACTCCACATGGGCGACGGTGATATCTGGGGCCTGGAGCGGCTCGAGGCGTTCCTGCAGGCGGCGGCGCCGGCGGTGGCGCTCGATGCGGTGGTCGAGGAGACCCGGCGGGTGGCGCTCGCGGGACGCGGTGTCGTTCCGACCGATATTCCCGGCGCGCAGACGGGCCCCGCGTGGGACGATGATTTCTCGCTCATCGAACTCGTGGTCAACTGACCCACGCACACGAGCCGATCAATCCTGCCTACTCTTGTCGCCCCTCGCGGCGAGGCATTCGCATCGGACCACATCCGTTGCTCCATGCGGTGCAGCATGGGCACGGCAGCAGCAAGGCAGAAGAACGCATGAAGAACGTCCTCATCATCGGAGCCGGCAAGATCGGCCGCATGGCCGCGCACTTCCTCGCCCACAGCGGCGACTACAAGGTGCATGTGGTCGATTCGCATGAGCCGTCGTGGCGCGGTGCGATCGCCGGGCTTCCCGGCGCGACCGGCGCGACGGCGGACTTCTCGAACGCCGCGGACATGGACGCCGCGATGAAGGGCCAGTGGGCGCTCATTTCCTGCGCGCCGTTCTTCTGCAATCCGCTGATCGCCGAGCGCGCGAAGGCGCACGGCGTGCACTACCTCGACCTCACCGAGGATGTCGCGGTGACCAAGAAGGTCATGGCGCTCGCGGAGGGTGCCTCGACCGCGTTCATCCCGCAGTGCGGACTGGCGCCGGGCTACATCACCATCGCCGCGAATCACCTCGCGAAGCCGATGAGCGAGATCCACGAGCTGCGCTGCCGCGTGGGCGCGCTGCCGCGCAATCCCACGAACCAGCTCAAGTACAACATGACCTGGTCGACCAACGGCCTCGTCAACGAGTACTGCAATCCGTGCGAGGCGCTCGTCGACGGCAAGATGACGCTGCTCGCCCCGCTCGAGAATCTCGAGGAGTTCACGCTCGACGGCATCCAGTACGAGGCGTTCAACACCTCGGGCGGCCTGGGTTCGCTCGGCGAATCGCTCGCCGGACGCGCGCGCAATGTCAACTACAAGACGATCCGCTATCCCGGGCACTGCAGGCTCATCAAGTTCCTGCTGAACGACCTCGGGTTCATCGATCACCGCCAGGATCTCTGCGACATCTTCGACCGCTCGATTCCCGCGACGAGCGACGATGTGATCGTGATCCTGTGCGTCGCGATCGGCATCGAGAACGGCAAGCTCGTCGAGAAGATCGACTCGCGCCGCGTGCCGGCGAAGTCGATCAACGGGAAGCACTGGACCGGCATCCAGATCACGACCGCGGCCGGCGTGTGCGCCGTGCTCGACATGCTCAAGGATGGCCAGGTTCCCGCGAAGGGCTTCGTGAAGATGGAGGATGTCTCCTACGACGCCTTCATCGCGAACCGCTTCGGCAGCGAGTACGCGGTCTGATTCGGCCGTTGTTTGAGCGCGCGCCGCTTGCGGCGGCGCGCTTTGGTGTGGAGTTCGACTTGCGCGGATTGCGCCCGGCGTGGATTGCGCTCGCTGTGGATTGCGGCGTGCGCGATCAGAGCTTCTTCACGCGCAGGTTGCGGTACGCGACACGGTCGCCGTGGCCGCAGAAGCCGATGTGGCCCTTCTCGCGCTTCAGGCCTTCGACCTTGTTGCCGCTGACGGTCTTGCCGTCGGGTGCGACCTTGTCGAGGTCGATGTCGATGATGACCACGCCGTTCAGCTCGACCTTCACGGTGCGGCCCTTCATGGTGATCGTCTCGTGATTCCACTCGCCGACCGGCCGCAGCGCGGTCGCGGTCGCGGGTGCGATGCCGTAGATCGAGCCGTGGTACTGCCACTCCTTGAGGCCCTTGTACTGGTCGGCGGTGTTGTCGAGGACCTGCGACTCGAAGCCCGCGTAGGCGGGATCGCCCTGGAGCGGCGCGCGCAACGCGATGCCGTTGTTCGCGCCCGGCGTGAGCAGGAACTCGAAGCGGAACTCGAAGTCGCCGTACTCCTCGGCGGTGAAGAGGTTCGTGCCGCCCTTCTGGCAGACGATCGCGGCGCCGCCCTCGAGCGCCTCGACCTTGTAGCCCTTGGTGTCGCCCGCCCAGCCCTCGAGATCCGTGCCGTTGAAGAGCGCGATGAACCCCGCGGCCTTCTCTGCATCGGCATCCGTCGCGATCGGCTTCAGCTCGGCTGCGGGCGGCGGCAGCGTGCTCGGGGCGCAGGCGGCGAGGATCGCGATGGCGGTGAGTGCGGCGAGTTGCATGTGCGGAAGTGTACGGAAAGGACCCGGCGCCCGCGTTACCATCGTGATCTCGCCTTCCACCCAAGGATCACCCATGCTCGCCGAACTGATCGCCGTCGCCTCGCTCTCCCTCGCTTCCGCGGCGGCGGTCCCGCAGGACTCCGCTCCGCAGGAGTTCGCGAGCGGTGACCCGATCCCCAAGCTCCGCTTCGAGCGGATGCTTCCCGAGCTCGCGCTCGTGCGTCCGATCCAGGTGGTGCAGCGCGCGGGTGACGATGCCAGCATCTTCATCGTCGAGCAGCCTGGACGGATCCTCGTTGCAGACCCTTCGAAGCGCGACACGAAGGAGGCCGAGGTGTTCCTCGACATCCGCGAGCGCGTGAACGACGGCGGCAACGAGGAGGGCCTGCTGTCGATCGCGTTCCATCCCGAGTTCCCGAAGAAGCGTGAGCTGTACGCGTACTACACGGCGAGCAAGCCGCGCCGTTCGGTCCTGTCGCGGTTCACGGTGAGCGAGGACGGTTCGTCGGCCGACGCATCGAGCGAGGAGGTGCTGCTCACGGTGGCGCAGCCGTACTCGAACCACAACGGTGGCGCCGTGGTGTTCGGGCCCGACGGATTCCTGTACCTCTCGTTCGGCGACGGCGGTGCGGCGAACGATCCGCACCACTACGCGCAGAACCTCGGCAGCATGCTCGGAAAGGTGATCCGCATCGATGTGTCGCGGAAGGGCGAGGGTGGCGAGCCGTACGCCGTTCCCGCGGACAACCCGTTCGTCGGCAAGGAAGGCGCACTGCCGGAGATCTGGGCGTACGGCACGCGGAACATCTGGCGCATGTCGTTCGACCGCAAGACCGGCGATCTCTGGGCCGGCGATGTCGGGCAGAACATCTGGGAAGAGGTCAGCGTGATCCGCAAGGGTGGCAACTATGGTTGGAACGCGCGCGAGGGGTTCCACGAGTTCCGCGGCGGGAAGGGCGATGGACCTTTCGAGGAGCCCGTCATCGAGTACCACCACCGCGAGGGTCTCTCGATCACCGGCGGTCATGTGTACCGCGGCTCCGCCATTCCCGCGCTCGACGGGGTCTACATCTACGGCGACCTCGTGTCGTCGAATGTCTGGGGCATCCGCATGGTCGATGGAAAGCCGACGAAGCCTGAGATCATCGCGCAGAAGCGCGGCGAACTCATCACCTCGATCGACGCGATGAACGATGGAACGCTCGTGATCTCGGCCTTCACGGGCGGACAGGATCGCAAGAACCCCGGCTCGCTGTGGACGCTCATCGCGGCACCGCGGTAGATCCCCGGGACTGATCCCTCCCGCGCCATCCGTCCGATGCATGTGCCATGGGTAAGCCGCTCCACTACCAGACCGCAGGTGAATCGCACGGTCCCGGGCTCGTGGCCATCGTCGACGGGCTGCCCGCCGATCTCGAGGTCGATGTCGCCCGGGTGAATGCGGAGCTTGCGCGCCGGCAGGGGGGCTACGGCCGAGGTGGACGGCAGCGCATCGAGACCGATGTGGTCGAGTTCCTCGGAGGCATGCGGCAGGGACGGACGATCGGCTCGCCGGTGGCGATGCGCGTCGCGAACAAGGACAACCGCATCGACGATCCCGAGCGGACGCCCGCGGTCACGCGACCGCGTCCCGGCCATGCGGATCTCGCGGGAAGCCTGAAGTACCTCGTACCCGACTGCCGCGGCACGCTCGAGCGCGCGAGCGCGCGCGAGACGGCGGCGCGCGTCGCCGCGGGCGCGGTTGCGCGCAGCGTGCTCGATGCGTTTGGGATCCGCGTGTTCGGATTCGTTCGCGGCGCGTGCGATGCGTGGAGCGAGCTCGCGATCTCGGCGGATCGCCTCGATGAGCTCGTCGCCGCACGGGATGCGAGCGAGGTGTACTGCCCCGATCCCGCGGTCGACGCGCGGCTCGTCGAGCTGATTCACCGTGCGAAGACCGAGAAGGACACGGTCGGCGGATGGTGCGAGGTGCATGTCTTCGGTTGCCCGCCCGGGCTCGGGTCCTGCATGAACTGGGACGATCGGCTCGATGCGCGGCTCGCGTTCGCGACGATGGGCATCCAGGCGTTCAAGGCCGTCGAGGTCGGGCTCGGCCGCGAGTGCGGGGCGCGGTTCGGCAGCGGCGTCCACGATCCGATCGTCTTCGACGAAGGTGCGCGCGGCGAGAGCCATCTCGGCTACGCGCGGCCGTCGAACAACGCGGGTGGGCTCGAGGGGGGCATGACCAACGGGATGCCCGTCGTCGTGCGCGGAACGATGAAGCCGATCTCGACGCTCCTGCGCGGGATGCCGAGCGTCGAGTTCGGCTCACACGAGCCGGTGCAGAGCGCGTACGAGCGCAGCGATGTGAGTGCGGTCGCGGCGGCGAGCGTCGTCATGGAGAACGCGGTTGCGTTCGAGGTGGCGCGGGCGTTCCTGCTGAAGTTCGGCGGCGACTCGATGGGCGAGGTGCGGGGCGCGTACGAGCGGTTCGTCGCGGCGGCGCGCGCGCTCTGACCCCCGGACCGAACGGTGCACGGCACGTGCCGTGCACTGCCTGGCACTGCACGGCACGTGCCGTGCACCGCGAACTGCGCTCCGAACCCCATTCACCGACGGGACATGCGGCCGCGAGAGCCCGTGCACGGCACGTGGCGTGCGCAGCATGGCACCGAACGGCACGTGCCGTGCACCGTGAAAAGGGTGCGCGCGATCCGCGACTTGTCCCCCGGTCCGCGCTCTCGC
>JBEAQW010000234.1:0-3815 GCA_041163725.1 Planctomycetota bacterium | reverse complement strand
TGGCGCGCACAACATGGCGCTCCGTGCCCGTGGCGATGTGCGGTGCTGGGGGAGCAATCTGCAGGGACAGTGCGATGTGCCGACCAGGGCCGCCGTTGCAGTCTCGATCAGCGCAGGGCGCGAGCACTCCATGGCGCTTCTGCCGGATGGCCAAGTGGTGTGCTGGGGCGGAGACCGGTTCGGACAGTCGAGGGTGCCTGCTGATCTCGTGGTCGCGGCAGCAATCGCCGCAGGCGACTACCACTCGGTGGCGTTGCGTGCAGATGGCTCGGTGGTCTGCTGGGGCAGGAGTGAAGCAGGGCAGTGCAGTGTGCCGACTGATCTGCGAGGCGTGGCGCGGATCTCGGCAGGTGGATCCAACACCATCGTCACGCTCCAGGACACTGTGTGTCCCGCCGATCTGAACGGCGATGGTGTCATCGGGGCGAGCGATCTCCCCGTGCTACTGAGTGCGTGGGGGCACTCGGGCTCGCATGCGGCGGACCTCGATGCGGACGATGCGGTCGGACCAGCAGACCTCGCGATCCTTCTCGCAGCGTGGGGCGTGTGCGAGTGAGCCTAGGTCCGCGCTGCGCGGGCCGAGGGCACGATCGTAGAGCGACGCCGGGTTGATCTGCAGAGAGACGCGCTCCAGCTTCCTCAGAACTTCACCGCGACCGCCTCGCGCTCGCCCGCGGCGGCTTCGAACATGCCCATCTCGCGGATGGAGAAGAGGTTCGCCACGATGCTCGCGGGAAACACGACGATGCCCTCGTTGAGGCGCATCACCGCGTCGTTGTAGGCCTGGCGCGCGAAGGCGATGCGGTTCTCGGTGCTCGCGAGCTCCTCCTGAAGCTGGAGGGCGTTCTGGTTCGCCTTGAGCTCGGGATAGCGCTCGACGAGGCCGAACAGCCGGCCGAGCGCGCCGTCGAGCGTGCCCGTCGCGCTCGCGAGGGCGCCCATGCCGACGACGCCCATCTCGCCGCCCTCGACGGCGCCGAGCGCGCTCGACGCCTTGGCGCGTGCGGCGATCACGGCCTCGAGCGTGCCGCGCTCGTGCGCCATGTAGCCCTTCACGGTCTCGACGAGGTTCGGGATCAGATCGAAGCGCCGCTTCAGCTGCACATCGATCTGGCTGAATGCGTTCTGCGCGCGGACCTGCGCGCGGCGGAGGCCGTTGTAGGTCGCGATGAGCCAGAACACGGGGACGATGAGGAGGAGCAGCGCGAGCACGCCGCCGACGGTGAGCGCCGTGTTCCCGAGGATGGTCGTCGGTCCGATCATGGCGCGAAGTGTAGTCGCGTCGTGGAGGGGGGGAAGGGTGCGCGACGGGGGGGCACCGCGCGGGAGCACGACGGGGGCGCACGACGGGGATGCGCAGCGGGAAGGCGCCGTCCGCAGCCGCCTCACGCCTCGCCGAGCGGCTGCCACTTGCCGAGCAGCGCGCGGCTGCGCGCGCGACGGACCTGCGTGCGCGCGAGGAGATCCTCGACGAAGCGCACCGTGTCGACCATGAACGGCCCGATCCCGAGCATGATCGCGTCGGCGCGCGCGGCATCGGCGGCGTCGGTCACCTCGCCGCGCGTCGGGAAGCCGTGCTCGGTCATCGACTCGAGCACCTGCGTCGCCCAGATCACGGGCACATGCGCGGCCTCGCACAGCGCGAGGATCTCGTCCTGCGCCTCGGGCAGATGCTCGAATCCGATCTCCACGCCGAGGTCGCCGCGCGCGAGCATGACGCCGCAGGGCGGGCTCTTCATGAGTTCGAGCAGGATCTCCGGCAGCGCGCGGCACGCCTGCGGCGTCTCGACCTTCGCGACCACGCCGATGTTCCGCTGCGTGCGCGCCGCGAGCGCGCGGTGGAGGTCGGCGATGTCCGATGCGGCGCGCACGAAGCTCATCGCCACGATGTCGACATGCTCGGCGACGAAGTCGAGCGTCACGAGATCCTCGTCGGTGAGCGCCGCGATCGGCATGTCGGTGTCGGGCACATTCACGCCCTTGCGGTCCTTCAGCGCCCACGCACCCGCGCGCACGGCCTCGATCTCGACCGTCGCCTCGCCCTTCGCGCGGTCGATCGCCGTGCAGCGGCCGCGGATGTTCCCGTCGTCGAAGAGCACGCGGTGCCCGGGCTCGACATGCTCGACGACCTCGCGCGGCCGCACCGCGACGCGCTTCGTCGCGAGGTCGGTCGTGCCGTCCTCGGCGTGCAGCGTGATGCGGTCGCCGGCGACGAGCGGGATCGGTCCGTCGGCGCAGACGCCCGTGCGCACCTTCGGTCCCGCGAGGTCGATGCACACCGGGATGCGCCGCCCGCGCGCCGCCGCCGCCGTGCGGAGCGCGTCGATCGACGCCTGCCACTGCGCGGCGTCGCCGTGCGATGCGTTGATGCGCGCGACATCCATGCCCGCGTCGATCAGCGACTGCATGAACCCGACATCGCCCGCGGCCCACGGCGGCAGCGTCACGACGATGCGCGTCATGTGCGGCATCGGCGTCTCGAGCAGTTCCGTCGCGTGCCGCGCGAGGAGCTGCGCGCCGTCGTCGATCGTCATGCGCGCGCGAGGCTCGGACGCGGTGGCCCCGCACATCGCCGAGAGCGCGCGCTCGACCGCGTCGAGCGTCGGCATCACATGCGCCTCGCGCCGCGAGAGCGAGCTGAGTCCCGCGCGCACGAGTGCCGCCTGCAGGCGCGAGTGGTCGGTCGCGCGCAGCGCGAGGTAGTGCGCGAGGTTCGCGGCGCTGCGCCGCTGCGCGACGGGGACCGCAGCGATCGCAGCACCGAGCGCGGCCTCGCGCTCGACGGCCTGCGCACGCAGCGTGCGGACCTCTTCGAGCAGCTGTTCGAGCGGTTCGCGTGCGGCGGTCATCGGTTCACTCCTCGAAGGGAAGGCTCGAGATCTCGACCTCGGGCAGGCGCTTCTGGAAGTTGCGCAGCGCCCACTCGTCGCCGAAGAAGATCACGCGCCGCCCGAGATGGTCGACGCCGTGCGTCGAGTCGGACAGCAGGTCCGGCATCCAGTCCTCGTCCGCGCCGGGCTTGCGCCACCAGCGCACGATCTGCCAGCGCGCCTTCTCGAGCCTGCTTTCGGCGCCGTACTCGCTCTTCAGCCGGTACTGCACGACCTCGAACTGCAGAGGACCGACGGCCGCGAGGATGGGCGTCTTGACCTGCCCCGCGCCCACCTCCATCTGCTGCACGACGCCTTCCTTCAGGAGCTGGTCGACGCCGAGGCGGTACTTCTTCGAATTGCCGGGCTGCGGATTGGTGAGGTACGCGAACACCTCGGGGGTGAACTGCGGGATCTCGCTGAAGCGGATCGTGCGGTCCTCCGCGAGCGTGTCGCCGATCTGCAGGATGTCGTGGCCGATGATGCCGATGACATCGCCCGCCTCGCCCTCCTCGACGGTCTCGCGCTCCTGGCCGAACAGCTTCTGCGCGCTCGACAGGCGGATCCGCTTGCCGCTCTGGACATGCACGACCGTCATCTCGCGCTCGAACCTGCCGCTCACCACGCGGATGAACGCGATGCGGTCGCGGTGCTTCGGATCCATGTTCGCCTGGATCTTGAACACGAAGCCGCTGAAGCCCGGGTCCTTCGGTTCGATGATGCGGTCGCCCGAGCGCCGCGGTCCGGGATCGGCCGAGTGCGCGAGGAATCCGTCGAGCAGCAGCTGCACGCCGAAGTTGTTCATCGCGCTGCCGAAGTAGACGGGCGTGATCTCGCCCGCGAGCACGCGGTCGCGGTCGAACTCGGCGCCCGCGCCCTCGAGCATCTCGAGTTCCTCGCGGCCCTGCGTGTAGATGTCGCCGTCGATGCGCGAGACGATCGCGG
>JBEAQW010000233.1:0-5478 GCA_041163725.1 Planctomycetota bacterium | reverse complement strand
CGAGTTCCTTCTCCAGCAGCGCCCGCGCATCGTCGCGGTGGCCGCGGGCGATCCCGATCAGCGCGGCCTCGGCCTGCAGTCCGGGCAGGTCGGACGCGATCCGGCTCGCGACCTCGGTGTGGCGAAGCGCGCGCACGAGATCCCCACGGCGGCGCATCGCCCGCGCGAGCAGCAGGTGCAGCCGCGGGTTAGACGGTTCGTTCCGCGCGAGTTGCTCGAGCACCTGCACGGCTTCGTGGAGTCGCGCGCAGGCGAGGTGGATACGCGCGACCTCGAGCAGGTCGACGCGGTCGCTCGGCGCGCCGCGCGCATCGAGTTCCTTCTCCAGCAGCGCCCGCGCATCGTCGCGGTGGCCGCGGGCGATCCCGATCAGCGCGGCCTCGGCCTGCAGTCCGGGCAGGTCGGACGCGATGCGGCTTGCGACCTCGGTGTGGCGGAGCGCGCGCACGAGATCGCCACGGCGGCGCATCGCCCGCGCGAGCAGCAGGTGCAGTCGCGGGTTCGACGGTTCGTTCCGCGCGAGCTGCTCGAGCACCTGCACGGCTTCGTGGAGTCGCGCGCAGGCGAGGTGGATGCGCGCGACCTCGAGCGCGAGTGGTCCGGGGACGGGGCCGCGGCGCAGTTCCTCCTGGAGGAGCGGCGCGGTCTCGGCGGGGCGTTCGGCGAGCAGAAGCAGTCGCGCCAGCTCCGTGCGCGCTCCCGTCAGCGTCGTGCCTTCGGCGATCGCTCGACGGAAGCAGTGCTCCGAGCGCGCGAGATCGCCGCGCATGAGGAGGCTGCGCGCGATCTCGAGGTGCGCGGTCGCCGGCCGGCGGATCGCGTCGAGCGCCATGTAGTAGGTCGTCTCCGCATCCTCGTGCCGACCGAGCTTCGCCAGCGATCGGATGAGAAGCCCGTAGGCCGTCTCGCACTTCGGATCGAGTCGGATCGCCGCTTCGAACTCGGGAATCGCCTCGGCAGGTCGGTCGAGTTTCGCAAGCAGCACTCCCAGCACGAGCCGTGGCTCGCGTGCGGAGGGCAGCAGCGTCGCAGCCTGCCGGTACTGCTGCAGCGCGTCGTCGGGACGCCCGATCGCCTCGAGCGTCGCACCGTACTGCAGCAGCCAGTCGCCGCGCGAAGGATCGCTCGCGACCGCCGCACGGAGTTCGCGCTCGGCGTCCTTGAGCCTGCCCTGGCGGAGCATCTCTCTCGCGCGATTCGCGTGTTGTTCGCCTCGGCTGGATCCGGCCATGACACGCTCCCGTCGTGCGTCGCCCCCGACGGCGACGCGTTCATGAAGATACGCCTCTTCGTCGGCGAACGGCTGTCGAAAAGCGGAGGATTCTCTCCGCACCCCACGCACCGCTATATTCCCTGACCTTGCCCGAAGGTCACCCCCATGCCGAACAAGTCCAAGCGATCCAACTCCGCGAAGTCCGCCCCCGCGAACGCCAAGTCCCGTAGCGCCAGCGCCAAGGGCGCGCCCGGATCGAGCCCGGCCGCACCGGCCGGCCAGCGTCGCGAGACCGACTCGATGGGCGAGATGTTCGTTCCGGCCGACGCCCTCTACGGGGCGACGACCCAGCGCGCCGTGCTGAACTTTCCCGTGTCGTTCCGCCCCGTGCCCCAGGCGCAGATCGAGGCGCATGTCCTTCTGAAGAAGTGCTGCGCCGAGGCCAACGCCGAACTCGGCGAACTTCCGAAGGACAAGGCGGCCGCGATCGCCGCGGCGTGCGACCAGCTGCTGCGCGAGTTCGCGGAAGCCGCTCCGTTCGGTCAACCGCACCCGCTGATGCGGCACTTCCCGATCGATGTGTTCCAGACCGGTTCGGGTACCTCGACCAACATGAATGTGAACGAGGTCGTGGCCAATGTCGCGAGCCAGCGCGCGGGCAAGGCGATCGGCTCGAAGGTCCCTGTCCACCCGAACGACCATGTCAACTACGGCCAGAGTTCGAACGACACCTATCCGTCGAGCATGCAGATCGCGGGCGCGCTGAGGATCTCCGCGCGGCTCGTGCCCGCACTCGAGCGGCTTGCGAAGGCCCTCGAGTCGAAGGCGAAGGCGTGGGACAAGGTCGTCAAGATCGGGCGCACGCACCTGATGGACGCGACCCCGATCCGCGTGGGTCAGGAGTTCGGAGGCTACGCGGCGGCGGCGCGGCTCTCGGTCGATCGCGCGCGCGAGGCGTGCGTGGCGCTCGCAACCAACATGCCGATCGGCGGGACCGCGGTCGGAACCGGAATCAACGCGCATCCGCGCTTCGGCCGCACGGTTTGCGCGAAGCTGACCAAGGCGACGGGCGTGAAGTTCGCCGAGGCGCCGAACCACTTCGAGGCGCAGGCCACGCGCGACTGCGTGGTCGACGCGCACGCGAGGCTCAAGACCATCGCCGTCAGCCTGACGAAGATCGCCAACGACATCCGCTGGCTCGGTTCGGGTCCGCGCTGCGGCCTGTTCGAGCTGTCGCTTCCCGCGACGCAGCCGGGTTCGTCGATCATGCCGGGCAAGGTGAATCCCGTCATCTGCGAGAGCGTGATGATGGTGGCCTGCCAGGTGGTCGGGAACGATGCGGCGATCACGATGGGTGGTCTCGGTGGCGTCGGCTCCCTCCTCGAGTTGAATGTCGCCATGCCCGTGATCGCGGAGCGCCTCGTCGAGTCGATCGATCTCCTCGCGAACGCGAGCCACATGTTCTGCGACCGCTGCATCGACGACCTTCAGCTGAACGAGGCCGAGGCGACGGGCACGGTCGAGAGGAGCCTGATGATGTGCACCTCGCTCGCGCCTGTGATCGGCTACGACAACGCCGCGAAGGTCGCGAAGGAGGCGTTCAAGACCGGCGAGACGGTCCGCGAGTACGCGCTGCGCAACAACCTCGTCGAGGAGAGGAAGCTCTCGAAGCTGCTCGACGCGACGAGCATGACGAAGCCGGGCGGCAAGGGGCCGGGCGGCGGCTGAGCGTCGCTGGGGCGCTGGCGCAGGCGATCGGGCTCAGTACACCTCGAGCATGCAGCGGTGCGTCGGTCGCACGCGTCGCTTGATGTCTTCGGCGGTCCACTCGGGGACGGGCTTGCCCGCGAGTTCGTCGCCGACCTTGGTGAAGCCGCCGATCCCGTGGCGGGCGAGCAGTTCGAACACGCCGACCTGCATGCCCGCAAGGCCGCACATGTACATCAGCGTGCGCGGAGAGTGCAGCAGGTCCATCACGCCCGTCTGCTTCTCGAGCTGGCGGTGCATGAAGTGGTGGACATACTCGCCCTTCGCGAGACCTCCGTTTCCATCGGCGCGCAGTTCGCGCGAGATCACGGGGTGGTAGCGGAAGTTCGGGTGCTTCGCGGCGAGGTCGCGCAGCAGCTCGTCGTACAGGAGGTCGCTCGTGTATGGCGAGCCCATCACGAGCTCGATGCGGCTCTCGCAGCGGCGCCAGGTCGCTGCGGCGGGGGAGTCCGCGGGCGGTCCGACGAGAAGCTCCATCAGGAACCCGCGGAAGGGCGCGATGCCGGTGCCGGTCGCGAGGAAGAGGTAGTCGTGCTTCGACGGATCCTCGGGGAGCAGGAAGCGCTTGCCGTTCGGTCCCGACACATCGATCGCGTCGCCCGCCTTCCGGTCGCAGAGCCAGTTCGAGCAGAGGCCGAGGAAGAGCGAGTGATCGGCGGGGTCGTCGGTCGGGCGCTGCGGCTCGCGCTCGGCGATCACGCGCTTCGGCGTCGTGGCGATCACGCGGCCGTGGCCATCCTCGCCCCAGCTCGGGCTCGCGAGGGAGTAGAGGCGCACCTTGTGCGGCTTCCCGTTCGCGTCGACGCCCGAGGGCACCACGCCGAAGCTCTGTCCCGCGCGGAACGACCCCTCGAGCGGCGTCCCCGCGATGTCGATCTCGACATGGCGGATGAACGACGCGCTCTTGCCCTTCATGCAGAGGCGCGTGGCATGCACGCGGGCCGTCGCAGGCGCGTTCGGCATGACGACATGCATGCGCGCCTCGGGAAGCGTGGGCTCGGTCGGATCGGTGACGGCGTCGGCTGCGGACATGGAGCCGAATGTACAAAACAACCGACGCGCATGGCGCGTCGGTCGTTGGCTGCGGTTGTCGTCCCCTCCGGAGCGCGCTGGCCGCAAGGCCGGGCTCCGGGGTGGGGGAATGCCATCCGTCGTCCCCTTTCCCCCTCCGCAGCGGTTCGAGATGTGCTCGGGACGGTTCAGTCGTAGGCCTGGGTGACCGTGGGAAGGACCGTGTTGCCGAGCAGGAGGTTCGTGGTGATCTTGAAGTTCGACTGCGTGCGGTGACGCTCGGCGAAGAAGAAGTCGAGCGTGTACTCCTGGCCGTCGACGAGACCGAGTCGGTCGAGTTCGACGAGCTGCTCGACCGCGCCGTGCACGCCGCCGATGTCGATCACGAGCTGGCCGTTGATGAACACCCACACATCGTCGTCGCCGCGGAAGCTGAAGTTCTGCGCGCCGTCGGCGTCATAGGTGAAGGTCGTGTGAAGCTCGTAGGTGAAGTGGAAGTTCCGGTCGGGCGAGCCGCCCGGGTTCCCGAACAGCTGGTGCTCGATCGGGAAGAACCCGCCGAGGGCGACGCACGCCGGGTCGGTGTTCGAATCGAACACGTAGGCGCCGTTGGACTGGCGCGTCAGCGTGAGCGACAGCGGGGCCGACACGTTGTACGCGAGGTCGTCGTTGTACCACTTGCTGAAGCTCTCGGCGCCCTGGATGCCGCCGGTATCCGTGCCCGAATACTTCGAGCCGCGGGTGTCGCCGCGCTCGGAGTCGTAGAGGTTCCAGCAGATGTTCTTGCCGGCGGAGTTCCTCCACTGGTTCTTGAGCTTCCAGCCACCGCCCTTGAAGACAGGCTTGCCGTCCTCGCCGAGGGTCGCTTCGACGTTGTTGCAATACTGTCCGAAGCCGCCGTTCGGCTGGCGCTCCATGTCGGGGTGGCCGCCGTTGACCGAGCGCTCCTTGAAGTCGCGCACGACACCCGTCAGGGTGATGGTCGCGGGTGGATCGTCGGCCGAGGGCTCGGTCGGGGTGCTCAGCGAGAAGCCCGCGATGGCGAGCGGGGCGGCGCCGACGAGCAGCATGGCGCGGGCGATGTGGTTGGTACGGTTGGTCATGGTGCATTTCCTTCCGGAGGCGGGGCCTCCTGATCACACACCTTCAACCGTGGGTTTCCGCGAGGTGGCGGTCAAGCACTTCGGGTGATCTCCGCACCTCGCCCGGGCACCCTGTGCGGGTGAGTCGACCCGGTCCGGTCGCGACGGTCGGAGCGGTCGGCGGGGATTCGCGGAGAAGGTGATGCGAAACGCCTCCGCGAGCCGATGCAATCGTCATAATCCGCGCGGTCATGGCGATCGCGCGGAGCGATCGACATCCAGGCTCGAGAAGGGCGTCAGGCATGAGGCCGGGACCTCGGTGCGAGGTCGTGCACGCCCGCAAAGGATTGCTGTACCCATGGACTCCTTCCGCATTCAAGGTGGCCGCCGGCTCGCCGGCCGTAT